>JBAYOS010000143.1:0-4292 GCA_041678125.1 Monoglobales bacterium | reverse complement strand
TTTGATGCAGAGCAAGGAGAAAGTGTGCAGACATCCTGGCGGATTTCAAACGCTTTCGACATAGCTATGCGCTAAAATAATGATTTTTGGGCGAATAATCCCTAAGCAGCACCGCCGTTTCGGACGGCTTTTTTTATCTATCACCTATTTTATGCACTCTTACGCCATAGCTGAATCCGCACTTGTTTCCATCGCAAATCCATTTCTTGTAGGCTCTTTGGAGAGATGAGTCCTCGGGTAGCTTTGTCGGGTCGGCATTATTTCCGCTGCCGAAAACCCTCCAACCGTTACCAAAGGTGTCCTCCTCGGTTGTATCAATTATATCAAAGTGATCCATGAATTTAGAAATGTTGGAAGTCGGGCTTAAAAATTCACGATGTTTTTCAAACAACAGCCAAGAATTGCAAACAAACACAAGATATCCTTGCTTTTCGTACATATCCTTATAATGCTCACACGCAAGATCATACGATTTAAAACAGTCCTCCATAAGCATCGGCTCACCCGAAGGAATATGTATATTTATTACAGGGTCATCCTTTTTAATGGACACACCTTCTTTTTCATAGTTGCCATATTTGAATTTTGTAACCTCAAACTGAAGTCTGCCCAGCCAGTATCTTGACGGTTCATAAAAGCCGGCAAACCACGCAAGTGGTGAAGATACCCCAAATATGCCATAGCACTGTTTGCATTCGTCAAGCTTAATCTTTATATCACTCATGGTTTTATAAAAAAGCTCTTCGCTGTTTCCCTGTGCTAAAAATTTTGGCAGTGCATATTCGCAGGAGTCAAGAATAAAAATAGCGGTAAGAGTATAAACATTATCATTATGCTTTTGGGCAAGCTTTGAAAGACCGTCATTTACATACTCAAGATTTTCCCAAACATCTTCGTTAAACTTCACAAGCAGCTCTTTATATGTTTCTTCGTAATCATACTTGATTGAACACCCGAAGAAAAATGATTGCTCAATTTCATCAAATCCGATTTTCTTCATCAAATCTCTTGTGAACCTGTTCATAATGATACCCCCATTAATAAAATAAGCCTGCCGCTGGCACAGCAGGCCTTTTTTAATTAGTTTTCGTTATCAAAAAGTCTTATTAGTTTAATTTTTCCTGTTTTCGGATCAATATCTTCAATTTTAACCCTAAGCGTATCGCCGATAATTACAACGTCTTCTACCTTTTCAACGCGTTTTTTGTCCAGCTTTGATATATGAACAAGACCGTCTTTACCGGGCAGAATTTCAACGAAAGCACCGAATGTTGTAGTCCCTACAACAGTACCCTCATAAATCTCTCCAATTTCAGGCTCTTTTACAATATCTTCAATAATTTTTCTTGCCTTTTCGCCCGATTCGGAATCAACTGCCGCGATAAATATTCTACCGTCGTCATCAATGTCAATTTTAACGCCTGTATCAGCAATAATTTTCTGAATAACCTTGCCGCCTGAACCGATAACTTCTCTGATTTTGTCCGGATTGATTGAGAAGGTAATCATCTTTGGAGCGTATAGTGAAAGCTCTGCTCTCGGAGCGGGAATAGCCTTAAGCATAACCTCATTTAAAATGTAAAGTCTTGCTTTCCTTGTTTTTTCGAAAGCCTCTTTTATAATTTCGGGTGTAAGACCGTCAGTCTTTATATCAACCTGAATAGCTGTGATACCGTTTTTAGTACCGCCGACCTTAAAGTCCATATCGCCGAAAAAGTCTTCAACTCCCTGAATATCAAGCATTGTCATAAAACTACCGTCTTCCTTTGTGATAAGACCGACAGAAATACCTGCAACAGGTTCTTTTATGGGAACACCTGCGTCCATAAGTGCGAGTGTTGAGCCGCAGATAGCACCCTGAGATGTAGATCCGTTTGAGCTTAAAACTTCAGACACAAGTCTGATTGCATAAGGGAATTCTTCCTCCGAAGGAATTACAGGCTCAAGTGCTTTTTCAGCAAGTGCGCCGTGACCGATTTCACGTCTGCCGGGGCCTCTTGATGGTCTTGTTTCGCCCACGCTGTATGACGGGAAATTGTAGTGGTGCATATAACGTTTTGATTCGTCAGAATCAATACCGTCTATTTTCTGTGCCTCACCCGCCGGAGCAAGTGTAGCGATTGTCAGAACCTGTGTCTGACCTCTTGTGAAAAGACCGGAACCGTGAGTTCTCGGCAAAATACCGACTTCTGCGGAAAGAGGTCTGATTTCATCAATTCTTCTGCCGTCAACACGCTTGTTTTCATCAATAAGCCATGTTCTTACAACATGTTTCTGGAGCTTATAGATTATTTCAGCAAGCTCTGATTCTCTGCCTTCAAGCTTTTCGCCCATATGCTCGACAATCTCATTTTCAACAACCAGCATTCTTTCGTCGCGAACTGTCTTGTCGTCGGTATCCATTGCATATTTAATCTTTTCAATGGCAAATTCTTTAATTTCATCATAAAGCTCAGGATCAACACCGCAAGATTCGTATGTGAATTTGGGTTTGCCGATTTCTTCACCAACGGATTTAATGAATTTGCAAAGCTCCTTAATATGCTCGTGAGCGGTCAAAATAGCTTCAAGCATAACATCTTCGGTTACTTCATTAGCACCCGCTTCAATCATAACGATTTTTTCAAAACTTGCTGCAACGAGCAGGTTGAGAGTTGATTTTTCTCTTTCCTCTTCGGTGGGGTTAATAATAATTTTTCCGTCAACCAAGCCGACATACACGCTTGCAACAGGTCCGCTAAAGGGAATGTCGGAAATTTCAAGAGCGATAGCTGCACCAAGCATAGCAGCAATTTCAGGAGAGTTGTCCTGGTCAACCGATAAAACCGTGGAAACGATAGATACGTCGTTTCTTAAGTCTTTCGGGAAAAGCGGACGAAGTGGTCTGTCTATTGCACGGGATGCAAGAATAGCCTTTTCAGAGGGTTTGCCCTCTCTTTTCATAAAGCTACCCGGGATTTTTCCTACTGAGTAAAGCTTTTCCTCAAAGTCAACACTTAGCGGGAAAAAGTCAATACCGTCACGGGGTTTGGCCGAAGCGGTTGCGGTTGTCAAAACAACAGTATCACCGTATCTTACAAGTGCACTGCCGTTTGCTAGACATGCAAGCTTACCTGTTTCAATAGTTACAGGTCTGCCTGCCAAAGTGGTCTTGAAAATTTTTTCCATTCAATATTCCTCCATATTTTTTCTTTTTTGACTATGGACGGAATTAGCACTTATATATACATCCGAGAAACTTAGAAGTATATATAATTGCTAATTTACCCAGCCACAGTCAGAGTATTTCAGACTATCGGAAAAAACTTTCCGATAGTCTAAAAGGCGGCAGAAGCCGCCCTTTTTTACTTTCTGAGTTCAAGTTTTGCGATGATGGCACGATATCTTTCAATATCAAGTTTTGCAAGATAATTGAGAAGGTTTCTTCTCTGGCCAACCATCTTAAGAAGTCCGCGTCTTGAATGATTATCCTTCTTATGTTCTTTAAGATGTTCATTTAAATCGTTAATTCTTTTTGTAAGAATAGCAACCTGAACTTCGGGAGAACCGGTATCATTTTCATGAGTTTTGTAAGTCTGGATAATCTCGTTTTTCTCTTCTTTGCGCAGCATTTCTTTTCACCTCCGAATTTTATAATTCGCTAAGTAGCCAAGTGTTCGGCGGTGAACCCGAATACATAGCCACAAGCATACAAAATATATTTTACCACAAAATGTTTTTTTTGTAAATAGTTTTTTGAAATTAATTTAAAAATTCTTTTCTTCTTATTTTTCTTTCTTTTGCCCTTTCATATTCAATCCGTTCCTCTTCAGATTCCAAAATCAGTCCCGGAACAGCAGTCGGACGCTCGTTTTCGTCAAGCGCAACCATTACAATATAGGCAGTGTTAATCAGCTTTTTCTCTCCACTAAGCTCCTCAACATAAACAGACACCTTGACTTCCATTGAAGTTCTGCCGACATAGGTTAATTTGCCGATAATATAAATTGTATCATTTGCATATGCAGGAGCATTAAACTGCAGCATATCTATTACTGCGGTTGTTACATTTCTCTCCGAATGTCTCCGCGCCACAACAGCTGCAACCACGTCCATCCAGGACATGAGCTGACCGCCGAACAGCCTGTTATATCCGTTTAAGTTCGCTTGTGTTAGAATATGAACCTGTTCTGTAATTGAATCCGATACTCTTTTATTCATTGTTTTATCCTCAAATTCAGTAAAAATTCTATATATTGACGGGTAAATTTTCTAAACAAGTGTATTCTTTAAGTTTTCCTTTATAAATACAC
>JBAYOS010000142.1:0-4328 GCA_041678125.1 Monoglobales bacterium | reverse complement strand
CTTACAAAAAATATTTGTTCCGAATATGGCAAATATAACATTCAATGTAACGGCATCGGCCCCGGATATATTGCAACTCCGCAGACAGCTCCCCTCCGTGAGCCACAGGCTGACGGTTCAAAACACCCGTTCGACAGCTTTATTTTAGCTAAAACTCCTGCTGAAAGATGGGGCGAGCCTGAAGATCTTGCAGGTCCTGCCGTGTTCCTTGCTTCCGATGCGTCAAACTTTGTGAACGGTCATGTTCTTTATGTTGACGGCGGTATCCTTGCTTATATAGGCAAACAGCCATAATAAAAGATAAAAGAACGCCAATCGGCGTTCTTTTTTTTGCACACACTACCCCTTTTTATTCCTTTTTTCGGGATGTCCGCCCCAACAAATTTGGCACAAAACGAAATTTCTTAAAAGGGGCTTTTTACCTTGCTTACCCTGTATTTTCTCATAAAAAAATCCACCCGATTGGGTGGATTTTTTATTTAACTAATTATATTAGTCGAGATCTATGATTGAAGAAGTACCTTTTACGAAAGCTTTAACTTTCTGACCTGCTTCAACCTTGAAAGCAGCACCGAATGCTTTTGCAGCACCGTCTGCAAATGTTTTGCTGGAAGCTGCTGCATATTTAATGAGGTTGTCATCTGCATCATAGATACCAATAACGATTACACCGTCAACTGCTCTGCCTGTTGCGTTTGTAGCATTGGCTGAAAAGTAAACTGTCCCATCAAGGTTATCTGCTGTTACAGAACTTCCTGTTGCATTAAGACCTTTGTTAGCGGCAAGTGTGATGTTAAATGTAGGAGTAGCTTCCGTAGTAACAGTAATAGTTTTTGCTTCTGCATCTGTTGCAGCTGAACCGAAGTAAGCTACGTTACAAAGATTTTTAGGGAATACAACAGTGTAGCTATGACCATAAGGCATTGTGCCAGCCATGTCGATTGTTACAACACCTTTAACCTGGCTACCAACTATTTTATCAGTAATATTAACTGTGAAATCTGTACCATTAACAAGCTCATTCTCGCCGTCCATAACCTTAATCATTTCAGCAAGAGTTGCACCTACAATGTAATGACCGTTAGTAAGATCTGCGCCGGCTGCATTAGTTTTAATACCTTTTGATACAGGCTGCGAGAACTCAATTACGATATCATCATTAATACCGATATTTGTTGATTTTGTAGCTTCTGTATCAATATAGAAATCAGCTGCATCAAGAGATACTTCGTAGAACTTGATGTCATATAACTGCTGACCTAAATAGTTTCTGCCCCCAAACCATAAAGCGGAAATTCTGTCGGTATCCGCCACAGGTTCAGAGAAGTGATCAGCATATTTGTAAAGACCATCTATTGATGAGAATACTACTCCGGAAGCACTTTCACCATCTACAGTATTGTGGTTCCACAAATTCCATGAACGAACTACTGTTTCAAGAGTGTGTTCTGTACCTAGCTCAATGTTTCTATATTTTGTTCCTCCCTGAGCAGTAACTTCGAGCAGACCGGGGTCTAAGTATAAAATTGAGAATTTACCCCTTTTATCTTCAGTTTCAACATCATCGGTCATTTTACGCCACTTTATACCGGTAAGAACACTGTAGTTAACAGTTGTAGAAGCATTTGCTTCTGTCGGCGTCCAGCCTGCTGTAGCAACTAGAGCTACTTTTCTCGATTCAAGTTCTGAAAGAGCAATCGGTTCGGAAGGCATCAGCATAATCTGATTTTGTTTTGCACGGTATGCATTTTTCTCAGAAAGACGGTTTTTACCGTTAACTCTTTCAATGGTCCAGTCTGCCTTATTAACCAGGAAGTGGTAAGGCATTTGTCCTGAAGTAGCTCCCGCTGTTCTGTAGCTTGAAACGAAAGGGGTAGCAGCTAAAAGATCAGTATTTGTTGTTACTGATTTTGTAGCCAGGAAAGAATTGATGTCGGTAGCTGCATCAAGGTCATCCGCCACGATTAAATATGTCGGGTTTCCTGATGTCGTTCCTGCAAAAGAGGTAATGCCAAGCACAAGCACAAGGGCGAGTGCAAGAGATAATATTTTAGTCATTTTTTTCATTTTCACTTACCCTCCTTACTCTGCTAAAATTGTTTTAACAGTTGAATTTGCATAGGGTTTGAGAGAAGAAATACCATCCCAAACGAATGCTTTAACTGTACCTGTGGATGAAAGTTTAAGTCCTGCGTTTATAACGCCTTCTGTGTTTGCTGTTATTGTGTCGTTTGCATATACAACGTCGGAAAGCTGTCCGCCTGTTGTGTAAACGGCGTAAATAACTGCAACATTTTTGTCTTCTGCTGTTGTGTTTTCAATGCTGAGTGCAGCACCCTGAAGTGTTCCGTTTGCAACGAAATTATCAGCAGTTGCTTCAGTACCGTTAAATCCTGTAACAATATTAAAATTTCTAAGGATAATTGCAGGAGTAACAGTTCTGAATGCAACTGTATTATATGTACCCAGCTCTGTTGCTACAGTATTTGTAACTGTAGATGGGAATTCGATTGTGTAGTTTGTGGCAATTTCAAGATCTTCGGTGAATGTAACTCTTACAGTTGAGTAAATTTCTTCACCAATAGCGCCTACAACATCTGTAAGATCGGAAACAGAGTATGCTGTGCTTTCCATAGCTACGCCGTTCTTTTTAACAACAACTGCAGTTTTATCAAAGCTTGAGGGTGCTACAGGCTGTGAGAATTTAACGTCTACTGAAGTTGTACTTGCTGAAATAGGAGCCGCAGAGGCTGTTGAAGAAACATTAAATGAGCCTTCAGCTGTTTTTAAAGTATACATTCTGAGGTTGGAGTACTTAGTAGGCACCTTGTCTGAGCCCTGGAACTGGAAACCTTCGATTGTATAGTCAGCGTCAAAGCCATGGTGCTTTGTGTTAGTACCAAACAGTACTCCATCAATGTAAGAATCTCTCTTGAGTGTTGTAGCGGCAGCAGTGGGAGCGTAAATTTTTGTAGCGTAGTTATATGTCTGGCCAACATTAATTGTAGCTGTGCCACCGCCATAGTTAGCATTATCATTGCCGAAGATAACTTGTTCAGTTGAGTTATTAACCCTTGTAGCAACGCCTTTGTAGTAAACTGTACCGTCTGTTGCTGTGAAGGCCTGTGATTTGTCGGTGTCATAAGTAATAGTATCTTTACCATTTAACACATACACTGATTTTGAAGATACAGCCCCCTAATCAAGCGATTTAATTACATTTGCAGGATACCATGAAATGGCGCCGTACCAACCAGGCGGATTAGAGGGAGTTGTCCCTGTAAGAACACTATCACGAATTGCCTCAGTTGTATACATTGGCGTTCTTGTACCGTCTTCTTTTTCAAGATAGTATCTGACAGATACTGGTAGGATAGAAGCCTCAATTTCCATATCAAAGTCAACTACCATAGCTTCACCAAAGTTGTCAATAGCGTTCCAACCCTGAGGAGCAATGATTGTTACAAAGTCAGACCAAGCTGAAGTACCGGTAGTATAGGTCATTCCCCAAGCTTTTGCGCCGTTTGAATTGGTTGTCATTAAGCCACGGACCGTGTTTTGGTTGTTTAAAGCGTCGTGGTAATAGTAGTGTGTTGTACCTGCAGTCCTGAGTTCTGCAAGCTTACCTGTTGCAGTAATCAAATTAGCTGCATTTCTGTTTGAAAGGTCCCACAAAGCAGTGTGGTTACCTTCAGCATCAAGCCAGCCGTAAGTCTTCAGAAAGTCATTTGTATCTGCATAGTCAAAATCTTCAGTTAAAAAGACTTTCGATTGAGCTGCAGCAGAAGCCGTGATTGTCAATGATGCCAGCATCATGACTGCAAGCAGAAGTGACATAATTCTTTTTGTTCTCATAAATTTTTCCTCCATTATAATTTTCTCCCGTCAGATATGGATGCTTCCATTTCTTATACGGGGCATTTTTCAGTTGGTTTTACTTCCCGGAAGCGTTTGCGGTCCACCCCTATACATAAAACTGGAGACTGTAGACTAATGCTTACGCAATTGCGATGATAAACACTAATCCTTTTTTGCCGGCGTTGCGACTCCGGCATGCCGGTACCCCCGCTGCAAAATATACACTTTTTCAGCGAGGGAGCCCAGATTGATATAATCTTTCCATTATACAACCCTATTGTACCATGGTTTGATCAATGATTCTATTAGTATAATGCACAAATTTTTGTAGGTTTTTTGTTAATATTAACATAATCTATCAGTGCTGATATATTTTTCTGTTTATTTTTCTAAGTTGTTCAAAAAAACTTCACAAAAAAAGCGGAGGAATCGCCCCGCAATCTATATCGCACCGTTTTATTTTAATATTT
>JBAYOS010000141.1:0-4350 GCA_041678125.1 Monoglobales bacterium | reverse complement strand
TTTGTTTTTGTAGAAAACAATAGAGTTGTAATAAGTAGCTATTCCGTTTATTCAAGCAAGATTCCGCCTGTTTTTAACAACTATAAAATAGCATTGATTACTGATTTTCATAATTCTAATAATGTACGGAAAATATTGGAAAAGGTTGAGGACATCAAACCGCAGATAATTGTAATTGCGGGGGACATGATAAGTATGGGGGACACAGATTTTAAAAATGCGGGCGATTTGACGTTAGGACTGAAAAGGATTGCGCCTGTGTATTTCACCTCGGGCAACCATGAAAGATGGTCGTCAAAAGAAAAAGAGTTTTTAAACTATCTTTCAGACAAAGGCGCTGTCATCTTAAACAGCAGCGCAACAGAATTGCGCATTGAAAACGAGGCAATTAACCTTATCGGTTACAGGGATATTATTTATTCCGATAATGCGATGAGGTATGATATATTAAACAGCGAGCTTAAGGCGCTGTATGAGACGGTAGAAAACAAGGATTTATATAACATATTGGTTTTCCACAGGGCAAATTATTTTGATAAAGTGGCACAATTTCCCTATGATTTGGTTCTTTCCGGGCATTTGCACGGCGGACAGGTAAATTTGCCTGTAATCAAGAACAAAATATTGGAAAGCAGGTTTCAGAATACGCAGTATTCAAAAGGATACTACAGAATGAACAATACTCAGATGATTGTAAGTGCAGGGCTTGAGAAAAATTACAAATATCCGAGACTTTTTAATCCGACAGAAGTTGTGGAGGTTTCACTAAAGTATTTAAAATAGCTTGGGGGTTATAAAATGAACATAATGCATTTTGCTGATTATAAAGCACCTTATGAGGGTAATTTTATACTCTCCCTGAAAGCATTGGAAGAGAAAATTAAATCAGAAAACATGAATATGATATATGTTTTTACAAAAGGTGCCAAGTCGCAGAAATGGGCGCAGGAGCTTGTTAATCAAAAGAAGACAGTATATTTTTTAGGTGACAGTTTTATAAAAAATATAACGGCTTTTGCAAGGATTATAAGAAGGCACAATATTAAACTTATACATACGCATTTTTCCATTTTCAAATATGATTTAACTCTTAAAATTGCGCGCATTTTATCTAAAAAAACCGTTTATGTAAGACACATGCACATGCTTTACAAAAACAAGAAAAATCCGCTGGCTGAAAAGCTCAAAAGGTTTGTTGCAAATGCGGATATTGAAATAAGCTGTAACAAGTCGGTATATCAGGCGATGAGGGACGAAGGGTTTAACCCGGCGAACATGATTACTGTAACAAATGCAGTTGACTTTTCGAGGATTGACAGTTTTGAGAATATTGACAGGAAAACTTTCGGGATACCGGAGAATTCAAAAGTGGTCCTGATGTTTGGATATAACTATCCTGTGAAAGGCGTGGATTTGGCGGTCAGGGCAGTAAATACGCTTAATGAAAAGGGCAGGGACACAACACTTTTAATAGTTGCCGCAAGTGGTGCGGAGCAGGTCAAAGAATGTATAATTAATGATTTCGGCAAAATTGAAGGGCATATAAAATTCCTCCCTCCCAGAAACGATATAGCATCATACTATAAAATGGCGGATGTGTTTTTGTCCGCAAGCCGAAGTGAAGGACTTTCCTATGCGCTTATAGAAGCAAAATACTGCGGAGTACTTACCGTGGCGAGCGACATTCCCGGAAACGTAAGAGAAAGCGACGAGTTAATGTTTGAAAGTGAAAACGTCAGCTCTTTGGTGGATAAGCTCGAATATGCTTTTGACATCGGTGATGATTACAAAAGCAATATTTTAAGCAGACAAAAGGATTTTGCCATACGGGAATTCGGATTGGACAGATGGATAGACGATATAATAAAAATATACTCGGACGTATATAAACGTGTCAATAAAAAAAGATTTAAATAAAATATTTCGGGGCTCCCGCACAACGATTTTAAAAAAATCTTAGTGTGGTGGCCCTTTTTTAATGTATATAAAAACTATATATTGAAAAAATGAAACACTGTGGTATAATATATACATACTGATAATATGTAAATGAAAAAGAAAAGGAGTGGTAGCATGACTGACAGGGAACTGCTCGAAATAGCAGAAAAAATGAAAGACAAGTCCTATGCGCCATATTCGGGTTATCGGGTGGGAGCGGCGCTGCTGTGCGGCGACGGAAGCGTGGAAACGGGCTGCAACGTTGAAAACATTTCCTATTCAGGCACTATTTGTGCAGAACGGACAGCCTTTGTGAAGGCAGTATCCGAAGGGAAAAAAGAGTTTTTGAAATTGGCGATTTCGGTTTCAGGCGATGAAGTCGGCATACCCTGCGGTATATGCCTTCAATTTTTAAGCGAATTTGTGAGCGGCGATTTTGAAGTGATTTGCGGCAACAAAAGCGGTGAATATAAGAAATATCCGTTCTCAAAACTGCTTCCTATTGTTTTTCGTGCAAAATTTTAATATAAAAAAGGATGGGATAATATGTCCATAAGCAATATAAGCTCCTATATAGACCATACTCTGTTAAAACAAAATGCAATAGCAGAGCAGATAGAAAGGCTGTGCCATGAGGCTGTGCAGTACGGATTTGCGTCAGTTTGTGTCAACCCATACAGAGTTGAACAGGTATATATGCTGCTGAAAAATACAAATGTGAAGGTGTGTACTGTAATAGGTTTTCCTCTCGGGGCAACTACTACCCGTACCAAGTGCTTTGAAGCGGTTGAGACGGCAGAAAATGGAGCAACGGAAGTTGATATGGTAATAAATGTCGGCGCAGTTAAGGACGGTAACTGGGAGCTTGTCAAAAAGGATATAGGCGAGGTGGTTTCTGCTGTATCGGGCAGAGCAGATGTCAAGGTTATTTTGGAAACCTGCCTTTTAACAGACGATGAAAAGAGGAGAGCGTGCATTATATCCAAAGAGGCGGGAGCGGCATTTGTTAAAACCTCAACGGGATTTAGTCAGAGCGGGGCGACTATCTCTGACGTAAGCCTGATGCGCAGTGTTGTCGGTGATGATATGGGTGTTAAGGCATCGGGTGGTATAGGCGATTATTCGACTGCGATTGCTATGATTAAGGCGGGAGCCAGCAGAATCGGGACAAGCAGCGGAGTTGCCATTGCCGAGCAGGAGTTAGTGGATAAATAAATTCTTTAAGGGAGGACTGTTGCATGGATAAGCTTTATCATATAGGTTTGGAAGAAAACCCGGGAGCAGAGTATGCCATCTTGCCGGGCGACCCAGGCAGAGTGGAGAAAATTGCAAAGTATCTGGACAACCCTATATTTTTGAACAAAAACAGAGAGTATACCACATATATCGGCAGTTTGAACGGAAGGAATGTTTTGGTGACCTCCACAGGTATCGGCGGACCTTCGACAGCCATTGCTGTAGAAGAGCTTTATCAGGCAGGAGTAAAAACCTTTATCCGTGTCGGAACATGCGGCGGTATGCAGACTGACGTGCTGAGCGGGGACCTTATAATTGCGTCGGGGGCGGTGCGCATGGATGGCACTTCAATACAATACACTCCTATTGAATTTCCTGCCATTGCAAGTCATGATGTGGCATGGGCTATGGCAGAGGCCGCAAAAAGATTGGATAAAAGGCATCATATCGGGGTAGTTCAAAGCAAGGATTCATTTTACGGTCAGCACAGCCCGGAAAGAATGCCGTCGGGATTCGAGCTTCAAAACAAATGGGATGCATGGATAAAAGCGGGGGCATTAGCTTCAGAGATGGAGTGCGCCACACTTTATATTGTGTGCAGCATGCTAAAGGCAAGGTGCGGTGCAGTATTGGGAACGGTATGGAATCAGGAGCGTGCAAAAATGGGCCTCTCCAATCCGGAGGTTCACAATGAGGCTGATGCTATAGAATGTGCCGTTGAGGCAGTGAAGATTTTGATAGATAAGGATAAGTTGTCCGAATGAATTTAATACTATAGCCGTCTGCATTTGTGCAGGCGGCTATTAAAATGAAGAAATATATTTGATGATTTTTTATTATAAATAAATGTAAAAATCAATCATAAAAACGTAAAATTATATTAAAAATTTCCAGTATATAAAAACTGTCACAACACAAAATAGTATTGCACAACAAAAGTGCAGAAAAAATTTTAGAGGTGAAAAAATTATGGCAAAAGGATTAGTACCTGAAGCAAAAGAAGCTTTAGAAAGATTCAAAATGGAAGCAGCGTCTGAAGTAGGCGTTAACCTTAAACAGGGTTACAATGGCGACCTCACATCTAAACAGGCCGGCAGTATCGGCGGTCAGATGGTTAAAAAGATGATTGAATCTTACGAAAACTCTATGAAATAACCTTTTTAGGCAAAAAAAGAT
>JBAYOS010000140.1:0-4391 GCA_041678125.1 Monoglobales bacterium | reverse complement strand
GAGGACCCTGTAAACAATCCGATTGAATATATATTAGACTGCATAAAAACCATATATTCGATTAAACACAAAAACGGTGCTATCCGCAGAGTTAATGTCAATATTGCCGCCACCACGGTGGAAAATTACCGCAGGCTTAAGGAGGCGGAAATCGGCACATATATTTTGTTCCAGGAAACCTATCACAAGGAAAGCTATGAAAAGCTTCATCCGTCAGGGCCAAAGCATAATTACGCTTACCACACAGAAGCTATGGACAGAGCCATGGAGGGCGGAATTGACGACGTAGGTCTCGGCGTTCTGTTCGGTTTGGAGCTTTATAAATATGAATTTGCGGGACTTTTAATGCACGCGGAACATCTTGAGGCGGTACACGGCGTAGGTCCGCATACCATCAGCGTTCCGAGGATCAAAAGGGCTGATGATATTGATCCGTCCGCATTCGACGATGGAATTTCCGATGAAATTTTTGCAAAAATTTGCGCGCTTATAAGGCTTGCCGTTCCATATACCGGAATGATTATTTCAACAAGAGAAAGCAAAGAAGTCCGTGAAAAAGTGCTTCGCCTTGGCGTGTCGCAGATTAGCGGTGCGTCCAGAACGAGCGTCGGGGGATATGCAGAGCCTGAGCCGGAGGATGAAAACTCCGAACAGTTTGATGTCAGCGACAAAAGAACGCTTGACGAGGTGGTAAACTGGCTTATGAGGCTTGGATATATCCCGTCATTCTGTACGGCTTGTTACCGCGAGGGCAGAACGGGCGACAGATTTATGGCGCTTTCAAAAACGGGGCAGATTCAGAACTGCTGTCACCCCAATGCGCTTATGACGCTCAAGGAATTTCTTATGGACTATGCATCCGAAGATACAAAAAAACTCGGAAACGAGCTTATTTTAAAAGAAATTAACAATATTCCGAACGAAAAAGTCAGAGATATTGCCGTAAAAAGGCTTAAACTGATAGAGAATAACGTTCGTGACTTTAGATTTTAAGGAGGGGAAAGATATGAGTCTTAACACAACCCCGATAGCAGATAGAATACACATAGGAATTTTCGGTAAAAGAAATTCGGGCAAATCGAGTTTGGTAAACGCAATTACCGGTCAAAATCTTGCGATTGTATCCGATTTTGCGGGAACGACAACTGACCCCGTCTATAAAAATATGGAACTTCTCCCGCTCGGACCTGTTGTAATTATTGACACCGCGGGACTTGATGATGAGGGCGAGCTTGGCTCGCTCAGGGTTGAAAAAACCTACGGAGTTTTAAATAAAACAAACATTGCGATTGTCTGCGTGGACATAAAAAGCGGGGTAGGGGAGCTCGAAAAAGAGCTTATAGCCGAAATAGAAAGAAAAAATATCCCGTTTGTAGTGGTTCGCAACAAGCTTGACAATGCTGATGAAACGGTTCAGCCCCAGTTCCCTCACGATATTTGCGTCAGCGCAAAAACGGGGGAGAACATTGAGGATTTGAAAAACCTGCTTGGTACCTTTGTAGGAAAAGAGCCCGGAAAACGCCTTGTGGGCGATTTAGTCGGGGAGGGCGACCTTGTAATTCTCGTAATCCCGATAGATTCCGCCGCACCGAAAGGCAGACTCATTCTGCCCCAGCAGCAGACCATAAGGGACCTTTTGGAATCAGGTGCAATTGCGGCTTCGGTGAGGGAAACCGAGCTGAAAACCGCTATTGAAAAGCTCGGCAAACCCAAGCTTGTTATAACGGACAGTCAGGCATTTAAAATGGTTTCGGAAATTGTTCCTGAGGATGTGCCGCTGACATCATTTTCAATTTTATTTTCAAGATATAAAGGCGAAATCTGGGAAATGGCAAAAGCTGCGGCAATGATAGATACCCTTTCTGACGGAGACAGAATTTTAATTGCCGAGGGATGCACTCACCACAGGCAGTGTGATGACATCGGAACGGTTAAGCTTCCCAAATGGATTAGAGAAAAAACGGGAAAAAATATTGAATTTGAATTTGTTTCGGGCGGCGATTTCCCGAGAAATTTTGATAAGTACAAACTGGTGGTTCATTGCGGAGGCTGCACTCTGCCCGAAACGGAAGTGAAAAGCCGCATTGAGGCGGCAAAAAAGGCGAATATACCGATTACCAATTATGGTACGCTTATTGCCCATATAAACGGAATTTTAGAAAGAAGCATAAAACCACTCAGAAAGGATTGAACGAAATGGAATCAGTTCGCGCTAAAAAAGGTTTTATTTGTGATATGGACGGAGTTATATATCACGGTAACAATCTGCTTGACGGGGTAATCCCTTTTGTGGATTGGCTTACCAAGGAAAATAAAAACTTTCTCTTTTTAACCAACAGCTCAGAGAGAACACCCATGGAGCTAAGTCAGAAACTCAAAAGACTTGGACTTGATGTGGGTGAGGAGCATTTTTACACCTCTGCTCTTGCAACTGCAAGCTTCCTTGCAACCCAGAATCCCGGGTGTAGTGCCTATGTAATCGGCGAGGCAGGGCTTATGAATGCCCTCTATGAAAAGGGAATTTATATGAACGACGTCAATCCCGATTATGTGGTGGTTGGCGAAACCCGTTCATACAGCTTTGAAAAGATTGAAAAGGCAGTCGGCCTTGTAAACAGAGGAGCAAAGCTTATCGGTACAAACCCCGATACCACAGGGCCTACCGAAATTGGATTTATGCCTGCAACGGGTGCGCTTGTTGCTCCTATCGAAATTGCAACAGGCAAAAAGGCCTATTTTGTCGGCAAACCCAATCCGCTTATGCTTCGCCACGCTATGAAGCTTTTGGAATGTCACAGCCACGAAACGGTTATGATAGGCGACAGAATGGATACAGATATTATCGCAGGAGTTGAAACGTCGGTTGAAACGGTGCTTGTATTAAGCGGAGTATCGACCGAGGAAACAATGGCCCAATTCCCATACAGACCAAACCACGTTATAAAAGGCGTAGGGAACATATTAGATTAAGGATACATATAAAAAAGCCGATGCATTTTTGCATCGGCTTGGTTTTTTTGCAGGGGTCGGCTGTGCCGAAAAAAACTATTCTTCAGATTCGGCGGATTTTGCATATTTTATATCGGTAAAGGATATAAAAAGATAGGATTGCTGTTGAGAAATGAAAATCTTTGTCCTGTCGGTAACCCATGTATATTCATAGGAAGTCAGGGTTTTCTTATAGTCGGTTTCCCCGTATTTTTTCTCAAAAGCTGTTATTATGCGGTCTGCAAGCTTATCTTCATAGCCGGTGAGATTATATCCCATGGTTACCTGATACAGCCCCTTGGGACCGTCAAATTTATAAAAAATATGGGTTTTCACGGGGACATCCAAAATCTTCTCATCTCTTATTGTAAGTGCAAATTCCGACTGATTTACAACCGTTCCGCTCTCCCGCGAGATAACCTTATCTACATTCATGCCCCACTTTGCTCTGCGGAAATCACCTTCGCTGAAAATGGCTGCAAGCGTCAGTGCCGAAACAGCTATAACAAGCAGTGCCGCAACTATGATAATAATGGTTTTTTTACTTATTTTTTTCATAAGTGCCTCCTTAAAAGAATGTTATCTGATCAGTTTCCGGAAGGGCGCCAAGACAGTTGAACTCGCGCATCAGCTGAATGACGGACTTTGAAACATGGGTACGTTCCTGAAATTCTTTTATGCTGAAAAATTCGCCCTGATTTCTTGCCTCGATAATACTTGCCGCCGCCGCTTCGCCAAGACCGGGCAGAGCCAAAAAGGGCGGCCTTATTTTACCTTTTTCGGGCAGGAATTTTTTCGCATCCGATTTATAAAGGTCAATGTTTAAAAAATCTATTCCCCTTGCATACATTTCGCGGCAAAGCTCAAGAATGGTAATAAGATTTTTCTCCTTCTGAGAAGGTTTTTCAATCTCAGAAAGCATCTTAAGGTTTGCCTCAACATTTTCTTTTCCTATCATCATTCCTGCATCAAATTCATCCGCTCTGACGGTAAAATAAGTGCAGTAATACTCAACAGGATAATAAACCTTGTAATATGCAATCCTAAATGCCATCATTACATAAGCAACCGCATGCGCCTTCGGGAACATATATTTAATTTTCTTACAAGAATTAATATACCACTCGGGAACATTATTGTCAACCATAAGCTGTTCCTGCTCGGGAGTAAGTCCCTTACCCTTTCGGACACATTCCATTATTTTAAAGGAATCCTTTTTGGGCAGTCCCGCATAAATGAGGTAGGTCATAATATCGTCACGGGTACAAATAACCTCTTTCAGCGTTGCGGTTCCCGCCTTTACAAGATCTTCCGCGTTATTGGTCCAAACATCAGTCCCGTGTGACAGTCCGGAAATCCGCACCAGCTCGGCAAAGGTGGTGGGTTTGGTGTCAACAAGCATT
>JBAYOS010000139.1:0-4407 GCA_041678125.1 Monoglobales bacterium | reverse complement strand
CGAGCCCCTTGATCTGTTATTTAAGGACGAGGTCCGCGAGCTCGGCAGAAAACTTGGACTGCCTGATAATATTGTAAACCGTCAGCCCTTCCCCGGTCCCGGTCTTGCAATCAGAATTATCGGAAGCGTATCCAAAGAAAGAGCAGATATGTTAAGGAAGGCCGACTATATCATGCGTGAGGAAATTAAAAATGCAGGTGAGGACAAAAATATAAACCAGTATTTTGCAGTTCTGACGAATTTACACTCGGTCGGTGTTATGGGTGACGGAAGAACCTACGATTACACCTTGGCGCTCAGAGCGGTTACAACAACAGATTTTATGACAGCTGATTTTGCAAGAATCCCTTATGATTTACTTGACAGGATTTCAAACAGAATCGTAAACGAGGTTAAAGGAATCAACAGAATAGTTTACGATATTACCTCAAAACCGCCTGCGACGGTGGAATGGGAATAGAAAGGATTTTATTTATGTGTTCAATTATGGGCTACCTGGGTAGCTATATATCAGAAACGGAATTCAAAGAAGGTTTTGACAAAACCATTTCAAGAGGACCCGATATGTCAAGGATTCAAAAGCTTGACGGCGGGTTTCTGGGATTTCACAGACTGTCTATAATGGGGCTTGACGAGCGTGGAATGCAGCCTTTTGAAAGAAACGGCAGATATGTGATAGCAAATGGCGAAATATACGGATTCAGGAAAATGAAAAAGGAATTAGAAAATGAGGGGTACACCTTTAAAAGTGATTCGGACTGCGAAATTCTTCTCCCCCTTTATGAAAAATACGGGGTGGAAATGTTCAAAATGCTTGATGCGGAGTTTGCCCTGATTATATATGACAACGGCGGCTTAATTGCGGCTCGCGACCCTATCGGTATAAGACCGCTTTATTACGGACTCAGCAAACAAAATGAAATTGTATTCGCAAGCGAGGCGAAAAACCTTGTTCCGATTTGCGACAAGATTATGCCCTTTCCTCCCGGACATTATTATAAAGACGGCGAATTTCACTGCTACAGAGATATAAGCAAAACAGACGGGTACCTATCAGATGACGTGGAAACAGCCTGCAAAAACATTCGTGAAAAACTTACCTCAGGTATTGAAAAAAGGCTTGATGCAGATGCGCCAGTGGGATTTCTGCTCTCAGGCGGACTTGACTCATCCTTGGTATGTGCGATAGCCGCAAGGCTTTCAGATAAACCCATTAAAACCTTTGCTATCGGTATGAGCACAGACGCCATTGACTTAAAATATGCAAAAAAAGTTGCCGACTACATACATTCCGACCACACAGAGGTTATTATAACCGAAAATGATGTAATTGAGGCTTTGCCGAAGGTTGTGGCTCTTTTGGGAATCTATGATATCACAACCATCAGAGCATCAATCGGAATGTATCTGGTTTGTAAATATATTCACGAACACACTGACTTGCGCGTTATCCTGACGGGCGAAATCTCAGATGAGCTGTTTGGATATAAATATACAGATTTTGCACCAAGTGCAGAGGAATTTCAGAAGGAGGCGTCGAAAAGAATAAGAGAGCTTCATATGTATGACGTATTAAGGGCGGACAGGTGTATATCCGTAAACTCCCTTGAAGCGAGAGTTCCCTTCGGCGACCTTGATTTTGCTGAATATGTTATGAAACTTGACCCGAAAATAAAGATGAACACCTATGGCAAAGGGAAATATCTTCTTCGCCATGCTTTTGAGGGTGATTATCTGCCAAACGATATTCTGATGCGTGAAAAGGCCGCTTTTTCAGATGCGATGGGACATTCCATGGTAGACGATTTAAAGGCCTTTGCCGAAACAAAATATTCAGACGAAGAATTTGAGCAAAGGAGAAGGCAATATACTCATGCCGCTCCCTTTACAAAAGAATCTCTGTTATACAGGGAATTATTCGAAGAATACTACCCCGGTCAGTCGGAAATGGTAGTAGATTTCTGGATGCCCAACAAATCCTGGGAAGGCTGCAATGTAAACGATCCGTCAGCGAGAGTTTTATCAAACTACGGAGACAGCGGCAAATAATAACGAATGAGAGGTGATGAGGGATGAATTTCCCTGATAATCATACGCTATATAAACAACAATACGAACACGATGCCTGCGGAATCGGTGCGGCAATCAGTATAGACGGGGAAAAGTCATACTCCATCGTGGACGATGCTTTGACAATTGTTGAAAGGTTAGAACACCGCGCAGGCAAGGATGCAAGCGGAGAAACGGGAGACGGTGTTGGAATAATGCTCCAGATTTCACATTCCTTTTTCTCCTCTGCATTAAAAGGCAGGAATATAAATATCGGCGATGAGGGCGATTACGGAGTAGGTATGTTTTTCATGCCGCAAAATACTCTCCAAAGGCTTGGAGCGAAAAAGAGTTTTGAAGTAATATGTCAGAAAAACGGCGTAGAGGTTTTAACATGGCGCAATGTCCCCGTAGACGAAAGCGTTTTGGGAGAAACTGCGAAAAGTTCAATGCCCTATATCATGCAATGCTTTGTGAAAAGACCTGCCGAAATAAACAGAGGTCTTGACTTTGACAGAAAATTATATGTGATAAGGCGTGTATTTGAGCAGAGCAACGAGAATACCTACGTTGCCTCCTTCTCTTCGAGAACCATTTGTTATAAGGGAATGTTCCTTGTCAAACAGCTACGCTCTTTTTATAAGGATTTGCAGGACAAAAACTATAAAAGCGCAATAGCAATGGTTCATTCAAGATTTTCAACAAATACCATGCCAAGCTGGGAAAGAGCTCACCCCAACAGAATGATTCTGCATAACGGCGAAATAAATACAATAAGAGGCAATGCAGATAGAATGATAGCCCGTGAAGAAACCATGCACTCTAAGGTGCTGGAAAATGAAATGGATAAGATTTTGCCCGTAATTACCGCGTCAGGCTCAGATTCCGCAATGCTTGACAATGCTTTGGAATTTTTTGTGATGAACGGCGTTCCTCTCCCCCTTGCAGTTATGATGATGATTCCCGAGCCGTGGCAAAATGACAGCAGCAGTTCGAGAGAAAAGAAGGATTTATACAGATATTATGCGACTATGATGGAGCCTTGGGACGGCCCTGCCGCAATACTTTTCTCAGACGGCGAGCTTTTCGGAGCGGTGCTTGACAGAAACGGACTTCGTCCCGCAAGATATTATGTAACAAAGGATAACAAGCTGATTTTATCGTCAGAGGTGGGCGTTCTTGATATTCCGCCGGAAAATATTTTGGAGAAATCCAGATTAACACCCGGTAAAATGCTTCTTGTTGATACAAAAAAGAGGAAAATCATAACAGACAGAGAATGTAAAGATTATTATGCAAAGAGAAAGCCGTACGGAGAATGGCTGGACAAATATCTTGTAACTTTGTCAGACCTGCCTATCCCCAACAAAAAGGTCGAAAGCTACACAGAAGATGAAAGAAACCGTCTTCTCAAAGCGTTTGGATATACCGAAGAAGATATTACAAACGCAATTCTTCCCATGGCAAAAACAGGAAGTGAGCCGACAGCTTCTATGGGTGCGGACATTCCGCTTGCGGTGCTTTCCGAAAAGCATCAACCGCTTTTCAATTATTTTAAGCAGCTTTTCGCTCAGGTAACAAACCCGCCTATTGACGCGTTAAGAGAAGAAATTGTAACCGATACGACGGTTTATGTAGGCAGTGACGGAAATCTGCTTGATGAAAAAGCCGAGAACTGCCGTGTGCTTCAAATAAACAATCCGATTCTGACCTCTGTGGATTTGATGAAGATAAAGAATATGAACAGGGAAGGCTTTAAGGTTTCGACGGTATCCCTTTTGTATTATAAAAACACTTCCCTTGAAAAAGCTCTTGACAGACTGTTTATCGAATGCGACAGGGCGCACAGAAACGGAGCGAATATAATAATTTTGTCCGATAGGGGCGTTGACGAAAACCATGTTGCGATTCCTTCACTTTTAGCGGTTTCGGCTATCGAGCAATATCTTGTCAGAACAAAAAAGAGAACGGAAATATCCATTATTTTAGAAAGTGCCGAGCCGAGAGAGGTTCATCACTTTGCGACTCTATTAGGATATGGCGCAAGAGCGATCAATCCCTATATGGCGCAGGATATTATTGCCTCGCTGATTGACGAGGGAAGACTTGATAAGGATTATCACACTGCCATTGCGGATTACAACAATGCAATTTTGCACGGAATGGTAAAAATAGCGGCAAAGATGGGAATATCAACCCTTCAGTCTTACCAGTCTGCGCAGATTTTTGAGGCAGTCGGAATTAAAAAAGAAGTTATTGACAAATATTTCACCAATACCGTAAGCCCCGTTGAGGGTATCGGTCTTGAGGAAATCAGCGAAGGTATACACTTCAGGCACAATCACGCCTTTGACCCGT
>JBAYOS010000138.1:0-4418 GCA_041678125.1 Monoglobales bacterium | reverse complement strand
TTTTACGTCTTATTGCAGCAAGCTGGGGACTTGCACTATCGGCAATAATTTCCTCGCTGATAATTGCGTCGGTAATGTCTGTTGCAAGTCTGTTATTTAAAACTATCTGTTTGCCGTAGGAAGTCAGGATATCAAATTTTTCGGTTTTGGACAGATATGAGGAAACCTGCCGGGAGACTCTTAAAAGCGCGCCGACATTAAGCAGTTCTTTCGGAGACAAAATGCCGCCGATTTCAGCCCTTTTCACCGATTCCGCAACACTTTTAACCGGGGCAACGGGCAAACTGCCGAACATTGCAATCATTGATGATGCCTGGGATGTCTCCTTTTGAAGAGACAACACCTCATCAAAGCTGCCCGAGGGCATCAGTTTTAAAACTGTATTTTTCGATTGTTCACAAACCGCAATCTCGGAAATAAGAGCAAGAATTTTATCAAATTCCAGCACCTTAAGTACCTTTTTGTTCATTTTTATCCTCCGTAAATTTCTCTATCTGCCCGAAAAACCTCAAAAGCAAGCTTTCGAGGTTTTGAAAACGTTATGATTTTTTAAAATAAATTACACCGGAAATCCCTGGACCTGTATTAAGAAGTATAGCAGGACCGATTTTTGCGATTTCCGGATTTTCCACTCCGAGTTCTGATTTCAGTGCATCTGCCATAGCAGCAGTGTTTTCGGGGCTTCCGCCATCCAGTACAAAGATTTTGCAATCGGCAGTTATATTTTCTTCTTTAAGAAGTTCAATTATTCTCGGAACAACCCGCTTTGAACCGCGGATTTTTTCCACATTATTTATAAGACCGTCCTGAACATTTAAAAGCGGTTTAATATTTAATATTTCGCCGATAGCCGCGACTGCGGGTTTTATTCTGCCGCCTTTTTTAAGAAACTTTAGGGTGTCAACGGCGAAAAAGGCATTGCCCGAAGCAATAATCTCTTTTGAACGGGTAACAATTTCTTCCATTGAAGCGGAGCCTTCATGAGCCATTTTCGCAGCTTCAATAACTGCATGCCCGTAAACCAAAGAATAGGTCTGTGAGTCAATAATTTCAATATCTGCGTCCATTTCTTCAAGTATGTACTGCTTAGCGAGGTTGGCGGTCTGGAAAGTTCCGCTACCCTCTGAGGAAATGGTGAAAACAATGATTTTATAGCCCTCAGAAGCCCACTTTTTAAAGCATTGTAAAAATGAATCAATGTTCGCCTGAGCAGTCGAAAGCTCGGTTTTCTCTGTAACATTATCTAAAATTTTGCAGAACTGTTCTGCGTTAATATCAAAGTAATCTCTATATGTTTTGTCGTCAACAATTATAAAAGACGGAATTAAATCAATATTATATTTTTCAACATATTCTTTAGGAACATCGGCATTGGTGTCGGAAACAATCTTAATCTTTTCAGCCATATATTTATCCTCCTTGTTAAATTCTAATTACATATTATATGTCGAAAATTAAAGATTGTCAAGTCGCAACACTTTTTGGTGTATTTGGTTAAAATATGTAATTTAACGGTCCTCAATCGCTGTATCTTCATTATCTGAAACCAAATCAATTTTTGAAACGGAAATCTCAAACGCTGTTTTGCTTACCACTTCGTCATTGGGCATCTTTTTCTGATACTCTCTGCTTTGGATTCGTCCCTGTATTTCAATATTGTCGCCGACAGCAAGGCATGATGCGTATTTTGCGTTTCTACCCCATGCAATACAGGGGATATAATCTGATTTTCCGTAGGCTCTGTTGACAGCGAGGATAATATCGGTGATTTCTCTGCCGAACGGCGTTGTCCGATAAACAGTGGGTTTGCATATATATCCTCTTAAAATAATCGAATTAGGGTTGTTAAACAAATCCTCTTCATTTATATGTAAAATATCGTGGGCAAACAGCGTAAGGATAAGTCTGTTTCCGACTCCCGAATAATTGTTATACGAACGGAATTGACCGCCGATTTCAACAAAGTCGCCTTCATTAGTTTTGCAGATTTTCATCAGCTTTTCGGATAGTGTAATGTTTATGGTGTCGTAGCTGCCGCTCAGCCGATTTACCTTTAAAGGAAAAACATAAAATTTTTCTTCCATAAGCGTATGACTGAAAGTCGGAGCGCTCATTATTTCGCCTTTAAGCTGTGCGAAATTGTTTAAATTTTCCATAGTTTTCATTCCTTCCTGTGTTATACATATATTTTTTTAAGCTTTGATATATCTGCGCCGCAAAGCAGTGCAGCTGTTATAATCATTAAAATCGATACCTCGTCAAAAGTTTTTCCCGTATATTCAAACGGATATTCAAGCGGCTGAATTTTTTCTCCGCTTAATGTGGGGATTGCACGCTGAATACATATTACGCATCCCTCCTCGGAAATACTTGAATAGGTAACGGTAGACCTTGTTGACATACCGCAGGTTATAATTTTCCCCTCATAGTTTTTAAGGCTCGCTATAATCTCGGTATTATCCGAATTTGCAATAATATAGTCTGCCGGATTTATAACTTCCTCATGGCTTCTGAGTATTGTAATATCGGGCTTTTGGTCGGAAAAGCATGAAATATCCGCGTTAATATCAAGCAATGAAAATGTTTCGCCGATAACTTTTACAAGGTTTTTGTCGCATTGTAATTTATACATATTTGCTCCTTTTTAATTTCCGTCGGAAATTTGTTTTCCTTCGTGGTCAATATGATAATTATCGGGATAAATCAGTTCTGAGAGAGTAACGAATTCGAATCCCTTTTCCTTAAACTGGGGGAGAAGTTTTTCAAGCGCCGCGGGAGTATTTGCCGCTCCGTTGTGAAACAGGAGTATAGAACCGTTTTTGGTTTTTGATAAAACGCGTGAGCAGATTTCGTCAACGGATAAATCCTTCCAGTCAAGAGAATCAACATCCCACTGAATAACCTTATAGCCGTTAGCCGCTGCGGTTTTTATTACCTGGTCATTATACTCACCGTACGGAGCACGGAACAGCTTTTTGCTTACCCCTGTTACCCCCACGATTTTATCCTCACATGAAGTAATTTCTTTAATGATTTCTTCTTCGGAAAGTCCGTTCATGTGGGCATGAGTATCGGAATGGTTTAAAATCTCGTGGCCTGCATCGTGGAACTTTTTAACAGAAGCGGGAAAACGGTTGATAAATCCGCCGACCATAAAAAAGCTGCCTTTTGCACCGTTGCTGTCCAAAATACTGATAAGCTGGTCGGTATCTTCGTCCCCCCATGCAGCATCAAAGGTAATCGCAATTTTCGGCTGCTCGGTCTGCACAGAGTAAATGGGAATGTTTTCACTTGACGAGGCGGCTGTGAAAACCGAACTGCCAAAGCTTGAACCAACCGCAAATATCCCTATTAAAGCCAAAAACACACACGAATAAAGAATGAGAGAATTTTTACTTAAAACAAATACTTTCAAAGCATTTCCTCCTTAATATGCACTGTAATAATATAATTTTATTCGCTTTTTGTCCGAATAATGCAAAGTTTTATTATTATATCTTCAACATCTTTTTCAGTTAGATTAAGAGCGGCCCGGAGCAGGGGGAGGGATGTGATATGTATAGGGAAAGATACGTTTTTAATAAGGAACTCCTGAAATTCCAGTTTGTCACCGTTTAAGCCTCCCGACAAATCAAGCACCGTTGCGGAATCGCTGATTTCGGGAAAGAATCCGCCGCCGTAAACCAGCAGCCCGTTTTTTACATTGCCCGTTATAGTAATAGGATGACCATATTTTTCAAGAAAATATTCAACCAGCTGTTCATTTTCCATTGAAAAGGTAACGGAAAAAGGTATTTCCCGTTTGAAAAGCGAAAGGAAAATGTCAAGATATTCGCTTGGATTTTTAAAACAAAAGGTAAGGTTTTCAATGTCTTTTTCTTTCATAATCTGAAGTATCGCTTTAAGATAAACTTTTCTGCTAAACTCGTCGCTGCAGTTTTCATCAATAATCTTGACATCACATTTGCTCAGTACTTTAGCAAGCCGTTTTTCCCTGCATTTGCCCGGAAAAACATAGAGCTGATTTTCTTTTCCGAAATCATAGATTTTAGGTTTAATCCGCCAAATTGACGCCTTTTCGCTTGTGTCAACAAATGCTGTTTTCATAAAATCCTCCGTAAATAATAATAAAATTCTAATTTTTACTTGCATTTTAGGGGTAAATTGATGTATAATATATAAGTATGAATAAAGAATAATATTATGCTGGCAATTTTTTTGTCGGAAATGAAAGGAATATGGTGAAAAAAATGGCTAAAATTACAAAAGATACTATCGTAGCAGATGTGCTTAGAATAAGTGCTGATACAGCACCCTTTTTCCTTGAAATAGGAATGCATTGCCTTGGCTGTCCTTCAGCGACAGGGGAAATTCTTGAACAGGCTTGTGCGGTTCACGGTGTTGATGTTGACGAGCTT
>JBAYOS010000137.1:0-4459 GCA_041678125.1 Monoglobales bacterium | reverse complement strand
GGCCTTTGCAGCTGCAATCCGTCAAGCTAAAAAGGCAGTGGAAACTGAGCTGCTCAGCAAAATAAAAACGGCAGTTGAAGGAAGTGATTTGACAGATGGAACTGAAGGGGATTTACAAATTTAAAGACAAGAACCTTTATGACCTTGCAAGAACTCACACCTCTTATGCTAACGAAAAAAGATCCGGCAGAACTGACAGCAACCAAAGACTTGAATTTCTTGGAGATTCTGTACTGAGCATCATTGTCAGCGAGTTTATATATAAAAACTATTCACATATGCCCGAAGGGTCGCTTACGAAAATCAGGGCAGAGGTTGTCTGCGAAAGAAGCTTGTATGAAATTGCCAAAAGTATAAACTTAGGCTCATATCTGCTGTTGGGCAAAGGCGAGGAAAAGGGCGGCGGCAGAAAAAGAGTATCAATTCTGGCAGATGCAATGGAGGCCTTTTTGGGTGCAATTTATCTTGATTCAGACCTTGATACTGTCAAAAAAGTATTCATGCCGCTGATTACCGACCAGATTGTTGCCGCGGCAGGCAAAGAGGGAAAAAAGGATTATAAAACTACACTTCAGGAACATGTTCAGCAAAACGGAAGTGCTGAAATAATATACAAAACCGTAAATGAATCGGGTCCCGACCACGATAAAACGTATGAAGTTACAGTGTCTGTAAACGGTCAGGAGCAGGGCAGCGGCGTCGGAAAAACAAAAAAAGATGCCGAACAGATGGCGGCAAAAGACGCCCTTTTAAACTATTATGATGAGGCATTATAATATACCGATTTTTGTGCCTCACAAGGGTTGTCCGAATGATTGCGTTTTTTGCAATCAGAAGAAGATAACAGGCGAGCGGGAAAGCAAAAATCTTGCGGAAACGGAAGTAGTAATAAAAGAAGCTCTTTCGACCATGAAAAGGCCTTATTATGCTGAAATTGCTTTCTTCGGCGGCAGCTTTACCGGGATAGATATATCATTGCAGAAAAAGTATCTTGAGATTGCGGAAAAGTTTATTCGCAGCGGTGAGGTTGACGGAATCAGGCTTTCCACAAGACCCGATTATATTTCAGCGGAAATTCTTGATATGCTTAAAAACCATGGTGTAACTGCGGTGGAACTCGGTGCACAGTCCATGGACGATGAGGTGCTTACGAAAAACCGCCGCGGACATAGGGCAGAGGATACTGTAAAAGCAGTTAAATTGCTTAAGGAATACGGCTTTGAAACGGGACTGCAGATGATGACGGGAATGTACGGGTCGGACAGCGAAAAGGATATTTTAAGCGGCAGAAAAATTGCCGGGCTTTCCCCCGATACCGTCAGAATTTATCCTACCGTTGTGCTTGGAGATACCATGCTTGAAGCACTATATTTGAGCGGAGAGTATGTTCCTCCGACACTTGACGAGAGTGTGGAGGTTTGCGCCGCACTATACAGAATATTTGATGAAAAAGGGATAAAAATAATAAGGGCAGGGCTTCAATCCACCGATACAATTTGTGAAAAAGGAAGTATTGTCGCAGGAGCATATCACAGCGCCTTCGGCGAGCTTGTCCGCTCACGGATTTTGCGTGATGAGATTGAAGAAAAGGTCAAATCGGGCGAAAAAACTATCGATGTTGATAAAAAACAACTTTCTGCCGCAATCGGTCAGAAGAAATCAAATGTAAAATATATAAAAGAAAAATATGGTATAGATATTGAGGTTAAAGGAATATGAATATTCACAACGCGTCCATCAAGGTTTCGGCAGTAAGCCCATTGCAGTATCCGACGGACAATCTGCCCGAAATTGCATTTGCAGGTCGGTCGAATGTCGGGAAGTCGTCATTTATAAATAAAATGCTTAACCGCAAAGGCCTTGCGAGGACAAGCTCGACTCCCGGGAAAACCGCGCAGATTAATTTCTATAATATAGACGACTGCATTTATTTTGTGGACTTGCCCGGTTACGGATATGCGGCAGTTTCAAAGCAGGAAAAGAAAAAATGGGGACTTATGATGGAGGAGTATTTAAACACCCGCCCCAACTTAAGGCATACCTTTTTGCTGGTTGACTCAAGACATAAACCGTCGGCGGAGGATGTTCAGATGGCGGAGTGGATAAGATATAATTTCGGCAACCTTATTGTAATTGCCACAAAGCTTGATAAACTCAAAAACAGTCAGATTGAGGGAAATATTGAGGTTGTAAGAAAAACCTTGAAGCTTACTAAAAATGACGTTTTAATTCCGTTTTCTGCCGAAAAGGGCACAGGCAGAGATGAAGCTTGGGAAGTAATAGAAAGAATAATATAATAAAAATCCCTAGATTCGGCGGTGCTACGTAGGGATGAATCGGTTTTGGAATGCCTTTTCCGGTTAATACTGCACAAAAAACGGTGAAATACGCCAGTATTTCGCCGTTTTTATTATTTGTATTAATACGAAAAATTCTATCCCAAAACTGCAAAGCAGCACCGCCGTTTCGAGGGATTTCTTTAGTCGAACAGCTCCAGTATTTTTAATTTTACTTTAAACTTGGGTTTTCCGTTTTGAGTTAAAGTATAAATGGAATCATCTTTAAAATGTGCGGTGGTTTCGTTTGTAAAGCAAAGGGGAGGATACATAACGCACCACCAGTTATGTCCTATGCCATCGCCGATAATAACGCGGACAGCGGTATATTCTCCTGCCGGCAGAGTAACATTTCCATAGGTTTTAGTCGGAAAATCAAACCTGCCGAACTCCACACGGGCTGAGGGATTACAGCCGTAGGAGGCAAGAGTAACCCTTGCGGCATCTTCTAAAAGAGGAAGGCTGTTTTCAATCTGTTCGGGCGGGATTTCGGCGGACACCTTTAGCACCGAATCCCTGACCTTAAGCTTGACATATTGGTCATAATCGCTGTCGCTGTTTGCGATAACGTGCAACCTGACAAGCCCCATATCCTCACCCTTGACGGGCGAAATAAGTAAAATCGGTAAAACAAGAAAAAGCGCAATAAGTAGTACATTTCGTGTTCGCATATAAACCTCCGAATAACTGTTTGATATTATTCTTGACAGCTTTTCGGATGGTTAAACAAAAAAATAAAAAAGGCACAGTTCAAAATGAACTGTGCCTTTTAAAATCAAGTATATTTATATGCGATAACAACAATTATCGCGCAAACGGTTATAAAAGCAAGGGTTGCTATTTTTTTAATTGCGGCTTTGATTCCGGGGGAGAAGGGGTTTCTCCTGTTTATGCGTGGAAGAGCTTTTTTCGCTTTGCGGACAAACGCTATCTCATCATCTGACAAAAGGCTTTTCGGCAGTATGAGATAATTGTTTTTTGAAATAAAAAAACAAAAATGGAAAAAGGTTTCAAAAACCGAGTAAAGATTTGTCAGCCCGATAACCGATGGAGAGGTGGTTTCACGCGATATTGTAATAGTATCCTCCGTCAGAGAAAAGGTATATTTCGGGTTTGAGAATGTGCCCGAAGCATATTCTGTTCTGGCGGTTTTCGGCATTTTGAAAAAGATGTTATTGATATTAGACGCTATCATATAAATTCCTATGACTGCAATTATAAAGCTCCGACGAGTCATAAAATAGTCCCATAATACGACAAGACCCAGAAAAGTTGTCCACAGTACAACGGCAACACCTGTATAATCATACAAAAATGCGAAATATCTGAAGGTCAGATATTCTTTTTTTGAAATCTCAATATTTTTATCTTTTATCATTTTTATTACCTCTTTGCCTTACAATTTCATAGAGCACAATCCCTGTTGCAACAGAAGCGTTAAGCGACTGAATTTTGCCCAGCATTGGTATTCTTACAAGGTAATCGCAGTTTTTCTTTAATAGCTCGCTCATTCCTTCACCCTCACTGCCCACAACGAGAGCTATCGGGCCCGTGAGGTCCTGATTGTAAATATCCTTTTCGCCGCTGACATCTGTGCCCACAACCCAAACACCGTTTGATTTAAGCATTTTTACGGTATCGTTCAGATTGGAGACCTTTGCGATTTTAAGATTTTCAACCGCCCCAGAGGCTACCTTTTCAACCGTTTCGGTTATGCCGCAGCTTCTGCGTTTCGGAATTATAAGTCCGTGCGCACCCGAAGCGCAGGCAGTTCTTATAACTGCGCCGAGGTTGTGAGGGTCGGTTACACCGTCGGCAATTACAATAAAGGAGTCCTCTCCTTTATCCTTAGCCTCGGATAAAATATCTTCCGGCGAAACATATTCTGTGGCGGCACACATTGCAATAACCCCTTGGTGATTGCCCGTTTTTGACATTGTATCAAGCTTTTTTCTGTTGCAACTGATAACAACAAGCCTATCCTTTTTTGCCAATCCTACAATCTCAACAAGGCGTCGGTCACCATCCTCAAGCACATATATCCGGTCGATGGTTCGGCCTGTGCGGATTGCTTCTTTAACTGTATTTCTGCCTTCTATCTGAAATTCCATTAAAATTCCTCC
>JBAYOS010000136.1:0-4521 GCA_041678125.1 Monoglobales bacterium | reverse complement strand
TGCGGTTATTGCCTTTGCCCGATATGTTGCGGGGATTAGCGACGCCAATTCGGGTGAGTTTGATGAAACCTGCAAAAATAAGGTGATTGGTTTTCTGCCCGACCAAAACGAAACGGTTGCAAAGGGCGGAACTCTCCGTCTCGGCGCATATCCCTGTCAGATAAAAGAAAATACACAAATGATGAAATATTACGGAGAAAGTAACATTTCCGAAAGACACAGACACAGGTATGAATTTAACAATAACTACCGCAAGGTCTTAACAGATGCGGGACTTGTTATAAGCGGAACATCTCCCGACGGATATATTGTTGAAACGGTTGAGATTCCCGAAAACGATTTTTATGTTGCGGTTCAGTATCATCCAGAATTCAAAAGCCGTCCCAACAGACCTCATCCTCTCTTTTGCGGTCTTGTGGAAAATGCTTTAAAAAATCAGGAAAAGGGGGATAAATAATGCGTGATTATAAATCAGAGATTGAAAAACGGGTCGAATTTATAAAAGAAAACATCAAAAACGCAAATGCCGACGGTATTGTTTACGGAAACAGCGGAGGGAAGGACAGCGCACTGGTGGGGATTCTTTGCAAAATGGCATGTGACAACACATTGGGCATAATTATGCCCTGCTCCTCCAAAAGAAATTTCTGCGAGGATATGGCTGACGGCAAGGAGGTTGCCGAGCAGTTTAATATTGAAACAAAAATAATTGACATTACAGACCTAAAGGAGCAGATGGTAAAAAACATTTCAGCCGTTACCGCTCCGACGGAAATTGCTCTTGCAAACATTGCGCCAAGACTTCGCATGACCACTCTTTATGCCATTGCCGCAAGTGAAAACAGGCTTGTTGCAGGCACGGGCAACCGAAGTGAAGCTTATATGGGATATTTCACAAAATGGGGTGACGGTGCTTATGATTTTAATCCTATTGCAGACCTTACCGTTACTGAAATTTACGAGTTTCTGAGTTTTTTGAACGCGCCAAAAAGCATAATTGAAAAGTCGCCTTCTGCCGCACTTTTTGAAGGACAGACCGACGAGGCGGAAATGGGTATCAGCTATGCCGCCATTGATAAATATTTATTTACAGGCGAGGCAAGCCCGGAGGAAAAGCAAATAATAGAAGGCTACCACAGGAGAAGCGAGCATAAGCGCAGTATGCCTGTCCAATATAAAGGAGAATAAAAAAACGGTGAAATACCTTTGTGTTTCACCGTTCGTTTTTTATAATATCTTTATACAATACCCTGTGCGTTCATTGCTTCAACAACTTTTTCAAAGCCTGCAATGTTTGCACCTGCAACATAGTCACCGTCTAAACCATACTTGCTTGCAGCATTGTCAATGTTATGGAATAGGTTAATCATAATATTTTTAAGCTTGCAGTCAACTTCCTCGAAAGACCATGAATATCTCATACTGTTCTGCGACATTTCAAGAGCCGACGTTGCAACGCCGCCTGCGTTAGCTGCTTTGCCCGGCAGGAAATATACGCCGTTTTTCTGCAAATATTCAGTTGCTTCAAGTGTGGTCGGCATATTTGCGCCTTCGCAAACCGCAATAACGCCGTTTGCTACCAATGTCTTTGCATCATCAATATCAAGCTCGTTTTGTGTTGCGCAGGGAAGGGCAATATCAGCCTTAACGCTCCATACGCCCGTTCCTTCATGATACTGCGAATTCGGCCTGTATTTCTTATATTCAGTAAGTCTTTGACGATTTACTTCTTTTATTTCTTTAAGTGCAGCAACATCAATGCCTTCTTCGTCATATACCCATCCGTTTGAATCGGAAACGGTAACAACCTTTGCACCAAGCTGATGGGCCTTTTCAGCCGCATATATTGCAACATTACCTGAACCTGAAATTGCAACTGTTTTGCCTTCCATAGATTGACCCTTGCACTTAAGCATTTCATCAGTTATATATAAAAGTCCGTAACCTGTTGCTTCTGTACGGGCAAGTGAACCGCCGTATGTGAGTCCTTTTCCTGTCAGCACCCCTTCAAACACACCGCGAATTCTCTTGTACTGACCGTACATATATCCGATTTCGCGTGCACCTGTTCCGATATCTCCTGCGGGAACGTCTGTGTCCGCGCCGATATATTTGCAAAGCTCTGTCATAAAGCTCTGGCAAAATGCCATAACCTCTCTGTCGGATTTGCCCTTCGGGTCAAAATCAGAACCGCCCTTACCGCCGCCGATCGGCAGTCCTGTAAGTGAGTTCTTGAAAATCTGTTCAAAACCAAGGAATTTTATAATGCCGATATTTACAGACGGATGTAATCTCAAGCCTCCCTTATATGGTCCGATAGCGCTGTTGAACTGTACTCTGTACCCTGTGTTGACCTGAACCTGTCCTTTATCGTCAACCCACGGAACCCGGAATGTAATCTGTCTTTCCGGAATTACCAGTCTTTCAAGCAACGCATCCTTTCTGAATTTTTCCTCATTTTTTTCCACAACAGGCTTAATTGTTTCCAAAACCTCTTTAACAGCCTGGTGAAACTCAAATTCTGCAGGATTTTTCTTCACAACCTGCTGATACACCTCGTCTACATACGACATATACCTTGCCTCCTTAAAATATATAAATATACATAAAATAAATAAGACAAGGCAGTTTTTACATAGGGATACCCCATAAAAGACCACCTTGTCTTCCTTAAGCATTATATTCCCAAAATGCATTTTTGTCAATACCCTCTTGCAAAAAAGATTGACAAAATTTTTTTGACCCTATTATTTTTCGCTTGACGCTCCAATCTTATACGCTAAAAGTTAACTTAAGAAGGCGCACAAACTATATCACGTCGTATCCCTGATCTTCAATCTCATTTTTAATAGTTTCAAGAGTTACCGCCGCAGAGTCATATTCAACGGTTACGGTTTTTTCGCCTAAATTGACAACGACGCTTTTGACGCCATTTAAAGCGCTCACAGCATTTTTTACGGAATTCTCGCAATGAGAACAGGACATACCTTCTACGTTTAATACTACATTTTCCATAATTTTATCTCCTTATTTTATATTAAATGGTTTTAACAACTTATATTCTTCTATCATTTTGCCATTTTTATCCATAGTTTCAACCTTAGCAAACACCCAGCCCTCTATTTTAGATGGATCGGCTCCCGCATCAATAAAAAACCTAGGATTCAGGGCAAACACAAAGTCTTTATCATTCGCAGACATATCCTTCGCCCATTCAAAAACATTTCCGTCGGCAAGACTGACACCGAAATGATCCATTGCGTCATGGTACTGGATTGACTCCCGATAAAACTCCACTATTTTTTCGTAAGATGAGAGGGGGGTGGCTTCCGCATCATAGCTTATGCTTTCATCTCCGAGATTTGTACCGATTATTATCTTATCGCCCGATACATTTTTTATGGGAAGCCTTGCAAGGTCAAGTCCTGCATCAATAAACGGTTTTGAGTCAAACTCAATCATCACGTCAAAATCGGCACTTTGGCTGAAATCTTTACTCCAGATAAATTTTGCCGCTCCGCCAGGCGAAGTAATCGCCCAGCCGCCGCTTGTTTCGTCCGCCGAAACATTGCTTGGCATAGCCTTTAAAACCTCGTCAAATGATGTGATGGATTTATTGCCGATAACGTCTAAACTTCTGCAAGCAGAAAGGCTGAGCAGAACAACCAGAAACAGCGCAAGAAAAGGACTTTTATTTTTCATAATGCTTTCTTCCTTTCTTATTTGTAAGGTTTAAACCTTTTCAGTCTTAATGCGTTAGTCAGTACGGAAACCGAACTGAGCGACATTGCGGCTGCAGCAAACATCGGGTTAAGCAAAGGCCCGCCGAAGAGGTGGAGGACACCTGCTGCAATCGGGATTCCCGCAACGTTATATCCGAACGCCCAGAACAGATTTTGTTTTATATTCCGAATGGTATTTTTGCTTAAATGAATTGCTGCCGGAACGTCCATAAGGTCGCTTCTCATAAGAACAATGTCCGCCGATTCCATAGCAACGTCCGTCCCCGAACCGATTGCAATTCCGATATCAGCCTGGGCAAGTGCAGGAGCGTCGTTAATGCCGTCGCCGACCATTGCGACTTTTTTCCCTTCCACCTGAAGTTTTTTAACCTCACTTGACTTGTCCTGCGGGAGAACCTCGGCAAGTACTCTTGAAATGCCCACCTGCTTTGCGATAGCCTGTGCAGTTTTAATGTTATCGCCTGTAATCATAGCAACTTCAATGCCCATAGACTGCAGTTTCTTAATAGCACTGACGCTGCTTTCCTTAACAACGTCCGCAACTGCGATAATGCCTGATATTTTACCGTTCATGGCAACACACATGGGTGTTTTGCCTTCGCCTGCAAGCCTGTCAGACTCAGGTTCAAGTTCACCGAGAGAGATTTTTCTTTCATCCATCAGCTTCCGATTGCCTATCAGAGTGCTGATACCGTCAATGTTGACCTCTATGCCATGGCCGGGGATTGCCTCGAAATTATCGACCTTTAGAAAGTCAAGTTTTTCCTTTTCTGCACAT
>JBAYOS010000135.1:0-4522 GCA_041678125.1 Monoglobales bacterium | reverse complement strand
TTTTGCATATTCAATTGCACGAACTTCCCTGATTACATTAACTTTAATCTGACCGGGATATTCCAGCTCATCTTCAATCTTCTTAACAATATCTTTTGCAACAAGAATCATAGATTCGTCGCTTACATTTTCAGGTTTAACCATTATGCGGACCTCTCTGCCCGCCTGAATAGCAAATGAACGTTCAACACCGTCAAAGCTTGAAGCAATTTCTTCGAGTTTTTCAAGACGCTTTATGTAGGTCTCTATGTTTTCTCTTCTTGCTCCCGGGCGTGCAGCGGAAATAGCATCAGCCGCCTGAACTACGCAAGCCGCGATTGTATTCGCTTCAACATCACCATGATGTGCCATGATAGCGTGAATGATTTCTTCGCTTTCTTTATATTTTCTCGCAACATTTGCACCAATGTCAACGTGCGAGCCTTCAACTTCGTGGTCAATGGATTTACCGATATCATGAAGCAGACCTGCTCTTTTCGCAATAGCAGGGTCAACGCCCATTTCGGAGGCCATAATGCCTGCAAGGTGGGCAACCTCAATACTGTGCATAAGTACGTTCTGTCCATAACTTGTTCTGTATTTAAGTTTACCCAAAAGCTTAACAAGTTCGGGGTGGAGTCCGTGAACTCCTGTTTCAAAGGTAGCTCTTTCGCCCTCTTGTTTAATGGTATTTTCAACCTCTTTACGAGCTTTTTCAACCATTTCCTCAATTCTTGCCGGGTGAATTCTTCCGTCATGAATAAGCCTTTCAAGCGCAATTCTTGCAACTTCACGGCGAACAGGGTCAAATCCCGAAAGAATAACTGCCTCGGGAGTATCGTCTATTATAAGGTCGATACCCGTAAGAGTTTCGATAGCCCTTATATTTCTTCCCTCTCTGCCGATAATTCTGCCCTTCATTTCATCACTTGGCAGAGCAACAACCGATACGGTTATTTCAGCGGCATGGTCAGCTGCACATCTTTGAATGGCAAGACCGACAATTTCTCTCGCTTTTGTTTCAGCATCTTCTTTTGCTTTGTCTTCAATTTCCTTAACGAGCATAGCCGCTTCGTGTCTTGCTTCGCTTTCAATATCTTTGATAAGGAAGTTTTTAGCTTCCTCTTTAGTGTATCCTGAAATTTTTTCAAGAACTTCAAGCTGACGCCTGTGCGCTTCTTCAAGCTTTTCGCGCATCTCTTCAAGCTCTTTGTCTTTTTGTGCAAGAATTTCTTCTTTTTTCTCAATGGAAGCTACCTTTTTGTCCAAGGTTTCTTCCTTCTGCGCTATTCTTCTTTCTTTTCTTGTAATTTCACTGCGAGCTTCTTTAAGCTCTTTTTCTGTTTCAATACGATTTCTCTGAATTTCTTCCTTAGCTTCAACAAGTAGTTCCTTTTTCTTTGCCTGAGCCTCTTTTTCCGCGTCTTTAATAATAATTTTAGCTCTATTTTCAGCCGAACCTATTGTTTTTTCGGCAATCCGCTTTCTATACTGTATTCCAATTAGAAAACCAACTATTCCTAAGACTACGGTAGAGGCGGTCAGCACAATGTTTAACAAATCCATTGTTCTACACCTCTCCTTTGTTAATTAATACATTCATTTGTACTTTCGCACAAAATATACTATTATATTTTATACTTTTTTCGCCGAACTGTCAAGAGTTTTATTGACATAAAATGAATATTAATTGATTTTTTATTTTATTATTGACAAAGGATATATTCCGTGGTATAATAATTCGGTAGTCGAAATAGGGGTATAGCTCAGTTGGTAGAGCATTGGTCTCCAAAACCAAGTGCCCAGGGTTCAAGTCCTTGTGCCCCTGCCATATTGCAGTAAACTACGCTGCATCTAAAACGTCCACTCTTTGAGTGGACATTTTTCTTTTGCTCAATTGCTGTTACTTTTTTCGAAAGGTACATAATGAGTGGCTGCTTTTCCTGCAAATGCATCTCCAAAAATTTTTTATTATAACATATACCGAGAATTTTGTCAATTCCTCTTATATAAATAATATTGACACGCCCTATGGCCTGTGATATAATTATTATTAATGTAAAGGGGGATGAGCTGAGTATTATGAATGGTTTTTTTACACAAATGAGCGATATTTTAATATTAGTACTTAACTATGTCCTCTGCATAAGGATTATCCCGTTAAACAAGGACACATTATGGAAAAAAATCATTATCTTCAGCGGGATTTTTATAACGATTCTTGTTTACATAATAGGCATTACATTCTTTGAAGTTGTGCTGTCAAAATGGGCGGTGGTCTCCCTCTTCATCCCCAGCTTTATTCTATTGTTCTGTTTCACAAAATATAAGGATATGCGCTTTGTGATGACCTTCTGTTTTATAGAAACCATTGCTTTTATAATCGGATTTATTTCAAGGTATGCGGAGATTGCAGCAGGCGCATCAAACACACTTATTCCGCTTACTGTTACAACCGCTTTATACTCTTTGATTTTTTTCCTTGGGAGAAAACAACTAAAAGAGTATAAAAATTTGATTATAAAAGTCAACAGCAACTGGACAGGGCCTGCCGTTTCATCAATTTTTTTATACATTCTTCTTATTGTAATTATGGCATACCCCACACCTTTTATACAGCGTACGGAATATGGACCGGTTTACCTGTTTCTATGCTTGTCGGTAGGGGTATTTTACTATGTATTTATATCTTCAATATCCAAGACCAAAAAGATTGAGGAGGCAAACATAGAGCTTCAGGAAAAGAACAAATTTTACGAGCTTGCGTATAGTGATTTTTTGTGTGAGCTTGGCAACAGGGCTGCATTTGAAAAAACTATGGAGAACCTTAAAGGACAATGCAGTCTGTATAAAAATATATGCTTTGTCTTTATGGATATAAATAACATGAAGCAAATTAACGACACCTACGGCCACGTTGCAGGCGATAAGACTTTAATATGCACTGCAGAAGCCATTAAAAAAGTTTTTTCGCCTGATTATTCAAAAGCATTCCGTATCGGCGGCGATGAATTTTGCGTTCTTTATTTTAACATAAACAAAGAAGGAATTGCCAAATTGCTTCAGTCACTTGATAATGTAATCGAAAAAACAAAACCTTACCCTGAACTCAGCATAGCCTCCGGCTTTGCGTTTTGGAACAGCGACATGGGCGATTCTATGATGGACGTTTTCAAAAAAGCTGATATGAATATGTATAGTAACAAAAGACAAATTAAAGAGCTGAACAATAATATGAATAATATTGATTAAAAACAGTCGTCGTTTGATGACTGTTTTATAATAGTCTAATTAAAGTATGAATCCTGCGGTTCATACTTTATTGTTGCCTTTTTATAATACTTATGTTAAAATATACGAAAGGAGGATAATATTATGGAAGATCTGAAAGTCATTGTTGCAAGTAATATAAGCAGGCTTCGCAAGGATTTCGGTTTGACACAGGCCGAGCTTGCCGAAAAGATTAATTACTCGGATAAATCAGTTTCAAAGTGGGAACGTGCCGACGCACTGCCCGATTTAAACGTTACAAAACAGCTTGCAGACCTTTTCGGCGTGTCGGTGGATTTTCTGTTAACCACGCATACTGAATGGAAAATAACGCCGCCCGAACATAATACACCCTCTTATGACAGCGACATAATCACGGCTATAGCCATGGTAGGAATTTTTGCGGCTGCACTGCTTATTTTTTTAATATTCTTTTTTATCGGCAATGTAATTTGGGAAATTTTTGCCTATTCGATAGGCGTTGCGCTTATATGCCTTTTGGTTTTAAACAATGTATGGAAAAAAAGGCGGCATAATCTGCTGATTATTTCCTTAATTGTCCTATGGGTATTTTCAGTCGTTTACATATCTCTGCGCAAGGCAAACCTTTGGCCGCTTTTATTTTTGCTTTTGCCTGCGGAACTTATTGTATTTCTAAGTTTTAAGATTAAACGCAGGAAAACCACCGAATAATGCTGATTTAAGGCGCATCTCTACTTTCGGTAGAGATGCTTTCTTTGTATCAGTAGAGTGTTATCACAAATGAGTAGGTTGAGCTTTACCGGAAAACATTGTATTATGTTTATGGCAGAATAATAAGACATTTTTTATGAGAGGTATTTGAAAATGAACGATTTTATTTTGAGCTGTTGCTCAACAACAGACCTTACAAAAGAACATCTTGAAAAAAGGGGCTTGGAGTATGTTTGCTTTCACTATATGTTGGACGGCGTTACATACACCGACGATTTAGGTCAGTCAATGTCTTCGGATGAATTTTATTCCAGACTAAGGGGTGGCGCGGACTGCAGCACTTCCCAGGTGAATATTTCTGAATATCTGGACTTTTTCACAAAATATCTGGAACAGGGCAAGGATATTTTACATGTAAGCATTTCTTCCGGTATATCCGGTTCAATTAACTCGGCGAGAAACGCCGCTTCAATAGCAGTGGAAAGATTTCCGGACAGAAAAATTTATGTTGTTGACTCGCTTGCCGCTTCTTCAGGTTACGGTCTTTTAATGGATAAACTTGCAGACCTTCGTGATGACG
>JBAYOS010000134.1:0-4537 GCA_041678125.1 Monoglobales bacterium | reverse complement strand
TTCCGGTTAATACTGCACAAAAAAACGGTGAAATACGCCAGTATTACACCGTTTTTATTATTTGTATTAATACGAAAAATTCTATCCCAAAACTACAAAGCACCACAAAAATAATGATTTTTGGGCGAATAATCCCTAAGCAGCCCCGCCGTTGGCGGGGCTTTTTTCTATTTAGAAATCAAAATATTCTTTTGCGTTTTTGTAGCAAATTCCTTCAATTATTTGTTTGAGTGAATCTGCATCGTTTGGATATTCACCGTCTTCAACCCATCCGCTGACGAGGTTACACAAAATGCGGCGGAAATATTCATGACGGGGGTAGGACACAAAGCTTCGTGAGTCTGTCAGCATACCGACAAATTTCCCGAAAAGACCGAGATTCGCAAGAGCCTTCATCTGCTCCACCATACCGTCGCGATTATCGTTAAACCACCAAGCAGAGCCGAATTGCAGCTTGCCTGCTGTCGGACCGCACTGGAAGTTGCCAACTATTGTGCCGAGCACATAATTGTCCTTTGGATTAAGACAGTAGAGAATTGTTTTGGGAAGCCCGAAAGCATTTTCAACAGAGGATAAGAAGGCTGAAAGTTTTTGTGCAATGCACAGGTCGTTTATTGAATCAAATCCCGTATCGGGACCAAGCTGTTCAAACATTTTCCGATTGTTATTTCTCAAAGCACCGATATGTAACTGCATTGTCCAGTCAAGCCCGGTGTAGTGCTTTGCACATTCCGTGATAATGGCAGTTTTATAAATATCGGCCTCTGTTTCGGTGATTTGCTGACCGCTAATTTTCTTTTCAAAAACTGCCTTTGCGTCACCATTGGCATAAGGTACATAATCAAGTCCGTGGTCAGAAAGCCTGCAACCGTTTTCGTTGAAATAGTTTATTCTGTCTGCAATCCATGTAATAACCGAATCATAATCGGTCAGTGAGTTTGCCTCAAGATATTCAACAAATCCATGCTTATCAATATTCACAAGCTTGTCGGGACGGAAGGTGGGCAAAACCTTTGTGGTAAATCCTTCCTCTTTCAGCTGTTTATGATACTTTAAATCATCTGCCGGGTCATCGGTAGTGCATAAAGCCTCGACATTTGAACGGTAAATAAGTGAACGGGCGGAAAAATCGTCCGATGCTAAAAGCTCATTGCATTTGTCCCAGATTTCTTTTGCGGTTTTTTCCTTTAATGGTGTGTCAATGTCAAAATACCTTTTAAGTTCAAGCGCCGTCCAATGATATATCGGGTTGCCGATTAAAAGGGGCATGGTTTTTGCAAACCCCATCCATTTTTCAAACTCGTCACCGTCGCCCGTAATCATCTTTTCGTCAATTCCGTTTGACCTCATCTGGCGCCATTTATAATGGTCGCCGCCTAAAAATAAATCGTAGGCGTTTTTGAATTTGTAATTCTCTGCAATCTGTTTGGGTGACAGGTGGCAGTGATAGTCAATTATCGGAAGGTTCTTTGCATATTCACTATATAAAGTCTTTGCCGTTTCGTTTTTCAGCATAAAACTGTCATTTATAATTCCCATTTTTCAACCTCAGTTTAGTAGTATTAAAAAATCTTACGGTTTAATCAAATCTGCAATTTCCTCATAACTGCTTCCTGCAAAATAGTCGCCTATCGGGAAATTTTTCAGCGCAGATAAAATATCCTCATAATTATGTCTTATGCCAATAAGTGCATTTTCAATCTCCGAGATTTCGCGCTTTCCGAAAAAGTCGCCCGAAAATTTTATATCACTTATTTTTCCTTCGGCGGCATCAAGACTGACCGAAATAATTCCGCAGGGGAAAAGCTTTTCCAAAGTAAAGGAATGTTTGGGGGAATAACCGAAATTCCATTCCCAGGTGTCATATTTTTCTTTTTTCAGCTTTTCAATCTCCAAAATATCCTCATGCGACAGTTCATAAAAAGTCCCGTTTGCACTTTTAAACAACAGGTCGCAAAACTCGTCGATTGTTACGTCGCTGTGCTCGCCGATGTTTGTAACCCTGCTTTTAACGGATGCGATGCCCTTTGACTGAATCTTAAGCTCGTTTACATTCAAAACCTCCGACAAAATGTTTACGCTGGTGCTGAACATCAATGTCCCGTGGTGAAGAAGCATATCTTTATGAACATACTGTGCGTTGCCCGAAAATTTCAGGCCGTCAATTAAAAGGTCGTTTCTGCCCGACAATGTGGCATTAACGCCCAGAGACTGAAGAACGTCTATAACAGGTTGAGTGAATTTTGCAAAATTTAAAAAATCATCACCGTCGTTTTTGGTTATATATGTATAGTTTAAGTTGCCCATATCGTGGTAAACCGCGCCGCCACCCGACATTCTGCGGACAATGTTTACATTAAGCTCCTCTGCCCTTTCAAGATTTATCTCGGTAAAGGTGCTTTGATTTCTGCCGATGACAATGGTGTTGTCGTTCTGCCACAGCATCAGCTTGTCCTCGGAATCCTTTTTTAAAAAATATTCCTCGGCGGCAAGATTAAAGTAGGGGGAAATTGATTTTAATTTTATTAGTTTCATATTTGATACCTCTCTTTATGGTATTTTACCATATTTCCCTGCGATTGTCTATATTTTTATTGACTTTAATGGCAGAAATTGATAAGATAATATAGAGGTGGAAAAGAAAATGAACAACAAAAGCTTTTTTGCAATGGCATCAAGAATGAAATATATAAACCGCTGGGGGCTTATGCGGAATACGAATCAGGAAAATATAGGCCAGCACAGTCTTGAAGTGAGTATGATTGCACACGCTCTTGCGGTGATAAATAACGAAATTTTCGGCGGCAACATTTCGCCCGAAAGAGTAGCGGTTGTGGCAATGTATCACGATATGAGCGAGATTATAACAGGGGATATGCCGACACCCGTTAAATATAATAATGCTAAAATAGTCGAAGTATATAAGGATATTGAGGCGGCGGCAAAAAGCAATCTGCTTGAAAAATTGCCCGACGGGTTTAAAAAAATCTATGAAAAAATACTTTTCTGTGATGATACGGAAATAAATAAGCTTGTAAAAGCTGCGGACAAGCTGGCGGCATATATTAAATGTATTGAGGAGGAAAACGCAGGAAACCGTGAGTTTGTAAAGGCTTTTGCGGCAACAGGGGAAACACTTGAAAAAATGGATTGCCCTGAGCTTAAGTATTTTATGGAACACTTTATGCCCTCATACAGACTGACACTTGACGAGATATAGGCTATGAAAGAAAAGTTTATGAGACTTGCGATAGAGCAGGCGAGAATCGCCGCAGCCGAGGGGGAAGTCCCTGTCGGAGCGGTAATAGTAAAGGACGGCAAGGTAATTTCGGTGGGCAGAAATGTCAGAGAAAAGACTTCTCAGGCTGACGGTCACGCCGAAATGATTGCGATAAGAAATGCTTGTGAGGTTTTGAATTCACCCTTTTTAACGGACTGCGACATTTATGTGACATTAGAACCCTGCCCCATGTGTGCGGGAGCTATTTTGCAGGCAAGAATTCATAAGGTGATTTTCGGCGCATATGAGGAAAAAAGCGGAGCTGTCGGCTCAGTTTTTAATTTGTTTTACGACTTTGTTTTTCCGCATAAGGTGCTGTTTGAAGGCGGCGTTTTGGAGGAGGAGTGCCTCACACCGCTGACAGATTTTTTCAAGGAGAAGCGATAATGGATATAACACTTGTGGCGGTTAATTCAAAATATATTCATTCAAACCCTGCTGTGAGAAGTATAAAATACTATCTCGAGGCGAGGGGTTTTTCTGCTGATATAAAGGAGTTTAACGGCAAGGAAGAAATTCACCGAGCGGCTGCGAAAATATTGCGGTCGGATGCCGAAATTATAGGTTTTTCCTGTTATATCTGGAATATTGAATATGTTATAAAGCTTGCCCAGACAGTGAAAAAATCTGACTCGGGACGAAGAATTGTTTTTGGCGGACCTGAGGCATACTGCAACGCGGAAAGACTGCTGAATGAAAACCCGTTTATTGACGCGGTAATAGTCGGCGAGGGCGAAAAAGCGGTTTTTGATATGTTAAAATCGGCTATTGCAGATAGAATAATTTTCGGCGTGCAGACCGACCTTTCGGAAATCGGATTTGTTTACTCAGACGAGGATTTGAAGGATAAAAACAGGATTTTCTATTACGAAAACTCAAGAGGATGCCCCTTTAACTGCGCCTACTGTCTGTCGTGTATTGATAAGGGCGTGAGGTATAAGCCCATAGAGCAGGTGGAGGGTGAACTGAAAAGATTTACCGATGCGGGCGTAAAACTCGTGAAATTTGTTGATAGAACTTTTAACTCGGATATGGCAAGGGCAAAGAAAATTCTTGAAATAATAAGGAATTTGGGCGGCGAAACCGAATTTCATATTGAGGTAAATCCCGACGGTCTTGACGATGAATTTATATATTTAATGAGCCTTATAGGTAAAGGGAAAATAAGAGTCGAGGCGGGGCTTCAAAGCATAAATCCAGATACGCTTAAGGAGGTTAACCGGCCCTGCAATCTCGAAAGAGTGAAGCGAAATATGC
>JBAYOS010000133.1:0-4555 GCA_041678125.1 Monoglobales bacterium | reverse complement strand
TGATTATTTATATAAAATGTTGTATTATTTATATGTAAACAAAAAAATATGGAGTTTTAAGTATGTATATGAAATATAATTTACAGCTTTGTGAAATTGCAAACCGTACAAAACTTAATATCTTAAACTTCGGCCATGCGGTTGTATCGACCGATTGGTCCGGAAGGGTTTATCTCCCTGTTTTTTCACGCATATACTATATTATAAAAGGCTCATTTTATATTACAGCCGACAATGGAAAAGAGATTAAGCTCGAGGCAGGCAAATGGTATTTAATCCCCGCAGGCATATCTTTTTCTTTTAGCTGCAGCGAAATAATGGAACATATATATTTTCACATTAAATTATGTAATTTTGATGATATAGATTTGCTTTTGAACTGCACAGAGGCTGTATATAATATGGATTTTGAAAACAAAAGCAAAAGATTAATAGACATGCTTAATGATAAAAGCTTTTTGGCAGGACTTGAAATTAGACAAATTCTTTATGATGTATTGGTTTTAATGATAAAAAAATATGATATTGATTTAAAAAGCATTGAATACTCGCCTTGTATTTTAAGGGCGCTGAAATATATTAAGCAGCATCTTTCGACAAATCTTACCATTTCAGATATTGCCGAAAATTTTTTTGTATCAAAAAGCACCCTGACCAAGCATTTCAGAAAAGAACTTTCAATGTCAGTAAACGAATATGTTAATAATTTAATTATGACCGAAAGCGCAAAAATTCTCCTGACTTCAAATGTTACAATCATGGAAATAAGCGAAAAGTTTAATTTTTCCGACCAGTTTTATTTTTCAAAATGCTTCAAAAAAACGTTTGGAAAGTCGCCGAGAGAATATAGAAAAAGTATAAATATTTAGATAAAAAGTATAAGTTATAACTTGACTATTTTTTGAAAAAGCGGTAAAATATTATATGGATAAATAAATATTTGGAGGTACTTTTTAAGATGGCAAAAGGTAACATTTCAGTAAACACAGACAACATTTTACCCGTTATTAAAAAATGGCTTTACTCTGACAAGGACATATTCCTTCGTGAGCTTGTTTCAAACGCATGTGACGCAATTTCCAAGATGAAACAGACGGGTGCGATAAATGATGAATATTCCGTTAGAGTAACCGTTGATAAAAAGAACAAAACACTTACATTTTCCGATAACGGCATCGGTATGACAGCCGATGAAATTGAAAAATATATTGCTCAGGTGGCCTTTTCGGGCGCTGAGGAATTCCTTGAAAAATACGCTAAAGAATCTGAAAATAATACAATTATCGGCCATTTCGGTTTAGGCTTTTATTCCGCTTTTATGGTTGCAGATAAGGTTGAAATTGAGAGTCTGTCATTCTTGGAAAACTCTGCACCTGCACATTGGAGCTGTGACGGCGGAATCGAATACGATATTACAGACGGCACAAGAACCACTCGCGGAACAGACGTTATTCTTCATATAAATGAAGAAAACGAGGAATTTCTTGAAATTTCAAAGGTTACGGAAATTTTAAACAAATATTGCTATTTCCTTCCTGTTGATATTTATATAATTGATGCGGAAAAGGATGAAAAAGCAAAACCTTTTAACGACAAAACTCCGCTTTGGCTTAAAAATCCGAATGAATGTACAGATGAGGAGTATATAAATTTCTACCATACGGTTTTTCACGATTTTGACGCTCCCCTATTCTGGATTCATCTTAATGTAGATTATCCCTTTAATATGAAAGGAATCCTGTATTTCCCGAAATTAAGGCACGAGGCAAGTGGTCTTGAAGGTCAGATTAAGCTGTATAACAACCAGGTTTTTGTCGCAGACAATATAAAAGAGGTAATTCCTGAGTATTTGATGCTTCTAAAGGGTTGCATTGACTGTCCCGACCTTCCGCTCAATGTGTCAAGAAGCTTTTTGCAGAATGACGGATATGTAAAAAAGGTTTCCGCTCATATCACAAAAAAGGTTTCCGATAAGCTGACGGGTATGTTTAACACAAAACGTGAGGATTTGGAGAAATATTGGGACGATATTTCGCCCTTTGTTAAATACGGCTGTATGCGCGACGATTCCTTCTATGATAAAATCAAGGATATTGTGCTTTATAAATCAACAGAGGACAATAAATATTACACTTTGAGCGAATATCTTGACGGGAACGATGAAAAAGTAGTTTTTTATGCTTCAAACCCTGAGATTCAGGCGCAATATATCGCAATGTTTAAGGACAAAAAAATCGTCCTTCTCCCCTACGCTATTGATACTCATTTCATTAGTTTTATGGAGTTTAAAAACCACGAAATAAAATTTAAACGTATTGACTCTGCAGTTGCTTCAGATGCTGAAAAATCAACGGAAAACAATGCTCTTATCAGCAAATTCAAAAGCGCAGTAGGTGATGAAAACTTAAAGGTCGAGTGTGCTGCTCTTGAAAACACAAAGCTTCCTGCTGTTATAAATCTGTCGGAACAATCAAGAAGAATGCAGGAAATGAGTGCTTTGATTATGGGAAAAATCGGCGATATTCCCGAGGATATTACGGTTGTATTAAATCTTGCCTCTCCCATAGTTTCAAAGCTTTCAAAAAGCACAGACGAGGACGTTAATAAACTGATTTCTAACTACATCTATGATATTGCCACACTTGCCCACCGACCTCTTTCAAGCGAAAGAATGAGCGCATTTATCGACCGCTCAAATGAAATTCTTTCAAAAATCGGAGAATAAAATGGGATTTAAACTTATAAAAAAAGGTGAAGTCCAATATTACATTGATGAAAAGATTGATTCAGCCGGCGGCCTTTCGCATATTTTCACCACGAGAAAAGGCGGATTTTCCAAAGGTTCGCTTTCGTCCATGAACATGAGCCCGACCAAGGAAGATGTCGACACGGTTATAGAAAATTATAGGACTGTATGTCATTGTGAAGACATTGACGCTGAAAGTTGCGTTCTCTCCCACCAGACGCATACCGACAACGTCAGAATTGTCACACGGGAGGATGCAGGAAAAAGGCTTTTCAGGGAGTCTGACATATTTGACACAGACGGACTGATTACCAATGTTAAAGGTCTTCCTATTGTGATTTTTTTCGCCGATTGTGTCCCTGTTTTACTATACGACCATGTAAAAAAGGTTGTTGCGACAGTTCACGCAGGCTGGCGCGGAACAGTCGCCGATATTGCGGGAAAAGCGGTCGATAAAATGGTAATACATTTCGGGTCAAAACCAAAGGATATTTTGGCTGCTATCGGCCCTTCTATCGACAAATGCTGTTTTGAAACAGGCGATGAAACACGTGAGGAATTTGAAAAGGCGGGACTGGGTCAGTTTATATCAGGTAGGTTTATTGATTTGCAGGAGTCCAACAAATTTTTCTTAACCTGTCACGATGTTGAGCCGAAAAACATTACAATTTCAGGCCTGTGCACAAAGTGTAACACTGATATGTTTTTCTCCCACCGGGGATTAGGTGCCGACACCGGTCGAATGGCTTTAATTGCTTCATTGAAATAGTAATAACCCATCTTTCGGCCGTACTACATAGGGATGAATCGGTTTTGGAATGCCCTTTCCGGTTAATACTGCACAAAAAAACGGTGAAATACACCAGTATTACACCGTTTTTATTATTTGTATTAATACGAAAAATTCTATCCCAAAACTGCAAAGCAGCACCGCCGTTCGATGGGTTTTTTTATAATTCTATTTCTACTTCATATCTTGTGACTTCGCTTTTCAGAACAAAATCAAGATATTTAATCTTCCATAATACGGCTTCCTCACCACCGACATAAGCGTCAATCGGGTCAAAACCGAGGCGCGAGTCTTTTCTCAAACATTCAATACTGTCAAGAGCATTTTGCCTTTCATCAGCTCCGACCGCTCTTAATTCGGCGACAAGTTTTCGAACCTCATCCTGTTCAGTTGCGGTCTGGATAAGCTCCCTTGCTTTATGCCAGCGCTGAATGTTTACAACCGTCATTGTACAATGGTGAATATATCTGCCCAAATTTTCGAGAAGAACAAGTTCTTCAGAAGGATTTTCAATAGATTTTAAGATGTCTGCTCCCTCTTTCATCAGATCGGCCATTTTTCTCCAGTGCATTGTGTCAACTCCATCACGGATTGAATAAAGACTTTGGAAGAGCGATGGAGGTACTTTATGATAACTGTCATACCACGGACTTGCAAAGGGCGATTTAATATCCGTCAAAAGACAGAACGGATATGCGGTCCCAACTCTGAGCGGGCCATATTGATTATCATAGGTTGAATGAATATAATCTGACGCCTCGCTCCATAAGTCAAGTGCTTTATAAACCGTATCTGCATGTTTGTCAAAATGACTTCTGAGAACAAATCTGATGTTTTCATCAAAATCGGAATTCCTGTCAAAATAACATTTTTTTGCAATTTCGGAAATTATAGAAGGGAAAAATCCTCTCCATCCTTCAAGCAAACCTACAAGTCCGAAATCCTCGTTTGCTTTTAGCACTGCCTCAAATCTTTTTATCCATTTTTGTGGGAATGGCATGTACGGAATTGTTCCATAG
>JBAYOS010000132.1:0-4589 GCA_041678125.1 Monoglobales bacterium | reverse complement strand
GACCAGCACTCGCTTTGGCAGGATGAAAATGGCAACATCTGGCAGCTTGAAACAATAGCGGCAGAGTGGCTTAAGTTCAACAGATATATGCAGCATAAAGGTCAGATGCCAAAGCCGGGCGAGCTTAAAGCCTATAAAAATGCGACGCATTTGTCGCCCATACTAATGGAATCTACAAGTGAGGAAAAAAGAAGTCCTTTTTATGATGAAAAGACGGGCAAGGTTGATTTTAAAAGCTATTGCGAGCGAAACGGATTCGGCGGAATAGATGTTTTTTACATAATGCTTGGCGCAAACGGTACTGTTGAAGCCTATGAAGCAGGGATGCCCATAAGGGACCTTTGTCTGCAAAATGCAGAAAAGGCAAAAATTATCGCAAACCTTGTTCATGAGTCCTACCCCGATGCAAAAGTAAAAATTCTCGGGATGACTCAGGCGTCGGTAAACGGCGGCTGCGGCACAAGCTACGGTGCGATAATGCCCTGCTGTGACGGATACGGGTACAACTGCTATGTTCTTGAAACAAACAGGGTTCATCAGGAATGGGTAAAGCTCCCCGAATATCGTGACTTTGTCGAATTTGTAAATATTTCTGGGCAGTTTGATGTGGAAAACAGCCTGCCATGCGTTGAAATGCCCGTAAATACACGCAGTAAAAAAACCGAGGTTATCGGAATAAACGGCGTTCACCCCACCGAGGAGGGGTATATGCAGATTGCAGACGCAGTTTACAGGAATCTTATTCATACGCTCGGGAAAATATAATCAAGGGATTTTGGTCTGTTTGTTGTTCTACTAAAGAAAGGAGCGCTATTTTTTGAAACCGTTTGATAAAAAGATTTGGCTATCTTCTCCCACTATGCACGGAGATGAGATTACATATATAAATGAAGCATACGAAAAAAACTGGATGTCCACAGTTGGTGAGAACATTGACGAGATTGAGCGTATTGCCTGTGAAAAAATAGGTTGCAAATATGCGGTGGCTCTCTCTTGCGGAACAGCTGCACTTCATTTGGCTGTAAAGCTCGCAGGCGTGAAACAGGGGGACAGGGTATTCTGCTCGGATATGACCTTTGTGGCAACTGTCAATCCTGTTGTTTACGAGGGCGGAATTCCTGTGTTTATTGATACGGAATATGACACCTGGAATATGGACCCCGCGGCTCTTGAAAGGGCATTTGAAATGTATCCCGACACCAAGGTAATTGTAGTGGTAAACCTTTACGGGACACCTGCAAAGCTTGACGAAATCTGTGAGGTTGCCCAAAAGCACAATGCCATAGTGATAGAGGATGCCGCAGAATCCTTAGGTGCGACCTACAAAGGAAGACAGACAGGAACCTTCGGCAGCTATAACGTAATATCCTTCAACGGAAATAAAATTATAACAGGATCAGCAGGAGGGATGCTTCTCACCGACTGCAAGGATGCGGCGGATAAGGTCCGCAAATGGTCAACCCAAAGCCGCGAAAATGCCAGCTGGTACAGCCATGAGGAGATTGGTTTTAATTACAGAGCAAGTAATGTAATTGCAGGAGTTGTTCGCGGACAGTTCCCATATCTTGAAGAACATATAGCGCAGAAAAAAGAAATTTACGATAGATATAGAGAGGGATTTAAAGACCTTCCAATAACCATGAATCCGTTTGACTCGGAAAACAGCGAGCCGAATTTCTGGCTTTCCTGTTTACTGATTGATGAACATGCAATGTGTAAGCAGGACAGAAGTGATTCGGAAACCTGCTATATAACGGAAAAGGGCAAGACCTGCCCCGATGAGATTTTAGATGCATTAGACAGGGTTAATGCGCAGGGCAGACCCATATGGAAGCCTATGCATATGCAGCCCCTTTACCGTATGCATGATTTTGTTACAAGAGAAGAAGGCGGCGTGGACGTCGGAGCGGATATTTTCCGCAGAGGACTGTGTTTGCCAAGCGATAATAAGATGACGACAGAGGAACAGGAGCAAATTATTGAAATTGTAAGAAATTGTTTTAACTGAGGGTGGATGAATATATATGTACGCAAAGTATTTTAAGAGAGTGATTGATTTTACTCTTGCACTCATTGCACTCATTGTGCTGTCACCGCTATTTATAATTTTGACGATAGCCGGAGCAGTCGCAATGGGCGGAAATCCCTTTTTTGTACAGGAAAGACCCGGTAAGGATGAAAAAATATTCTCGCTGATAAAATTCAGGACCATGAACAATAAGCGAGGAGAAGACGGGGAACTCCTCCCTGATACAGTTCGTTTAAATAAGTACGGACGCTTTCTCCGTTCCACTTCCTGCGATGAACTTCCTTCGCTTGTGAATGTACTGATGGGAGATCTTTCCCTTATAGGACCGAGACCGCTTGCAGTTCAGTATTTACCCTTTTTCACTGAAACGGAGAGAAAAAGGCATTCGGTCAGACCGGGGCTTACGGGGCTTGCCCAGGCGAACGGACGCAACGGTTTAAGCTGGGATAAAAAGTTCGAATATGATATTGCGTATGTAGAAAATTTAACCTTTGCAATGGACGCAAAAATTTTTCTTAAGACTATTAAAGTGGTTTTGACGCGACAAAACATTGGTATAAGAGGGGAAGACGGATTAATAGATTTTGATGTTTACCGTAAACGTCGATGGGAGGATGCAAATGTTAATTAAAGGCGAAAAGGTTCTGCTGAGAGCTATTGAAATGAAAGATGCGGGAATTCTGCAGGCAATGATGAATGATGAAGCTATCGAAGAAATGATGTGGGGATATTCATTTCCCGTATCCATGCACCAGCAGGAGGCGTGGATAGAGAAACTGCCGACAGACAATTCTGTTTTCAGAGCAATGATTGATGTTGGCGAAAAGGCAATAGGAACCATTATTCTGTCCGATATTGATTTGAGAAACGGCAGCGCCGAAATTCATATTAAGCTCGCAAGCGATGCCGAGAGAGGCAAAGGCTTTGGAACGGACGCCGTTCGTTCTTTGGTGAAATACGCTTTCAATGAGCTAAGAATGAACTGTATTTACTGCAAGGTAAAGGAAGATAACATAGCTTCCAAAAAAATGTTTGAAAAGTGCGGCTTTGTCCAAGAGGGCAGGCTCCGCTCAAGAGTGTATCGTCACGGCCGCTATTATGACTTTTTCGAATACTCCATTCTTAAATCCGAGTTTCCATGATTGCATTCCGATGTATTCCGAGGCAAAGTCATATTGCTTCAGAAATCCACCCAAAATATAGAATGTAAGTGAGGGCGATTAAGGGATGAATGTTTTATTCCTTACAATGAATATATTTACGGGCATCGAAATGCACAACATTTATTCGGATTTGATGAAGGAGTTTATTAAACACGGCCATCGTCCGTATATTGTAACTCCCAGAGAACGTAAAATGGGTGAGAAAACCGAGCTTGTTGATTTTGATACATATAGCTTGCTAAAAGTGCAAACCGGAAATACGAGTGATGTATCATTGATAGAAAAAGGCATTTCAACGGTAATGATGGGCACTTTATTTTATAATGCGGTCAGGGAGAAATTAGGGAAGCTTAATTTTGACCTTATTTTATATTCCACTCCGCCCATTACATTGGCAGCTACCGTATCAAGATTGAAAAAAATGTTCAAATGTAAAACTTATTTAATGTTAAAGGACATTTTTCCTCAAAATGCGGTTGATCTTGAAATGTTTTCAACAAATAGTATTATTTATAAATATTTTCGCAGAAAAGAAAAGCAGCTTTATGCGGTTTCAGATTACATAGGGTGTATGTCACAGGCAAACGTGGATTATGTTTTAAAGAATAATCCGGAGGTAAGCAGCGACCGCGTCGGAATTTGCCCGAACAGCATTGATCCTTTCGATATATCTTTGACCGGACAAGAGCGGGCAACAATGCGGGACAAGTATGGTATTCCTCAGAACAAAACCGTTTTTGTTTACGGTGGAAATTTAGGCAAACCTCAGGGCATCCCCTTTTTGATTGAATGTTTGCGCAGTCAGAGGGACAATGAAGAGGTTTTTTTCCTGATAGTAGGGGACGGAACGGAATACTCAAAGCTGCTGAATTATATTGAAACGGAAAAACAGCCGAATGTTAAACTGATCAGCCTTCTGCCAAAGGCGGACTATGACAAAGTGGTTGCCGCCTGCGACGTAGGAATGATTTTTCTTGACCATCGGTTTACTATACCTAATTTCCCAAGCAGGCTGCTTGCGTATATGCAGGCAAAGCTTCCCGTGCTGGCGGTTACCGACCCTGTCACAGATATCGGAAAGGTGATATGTGAGGGTGGTTTTGGCTGGTGGTGCGAGAGTAACAGGGTTGAGGACTTTTGCAAAATCATAAGAACAATATCCTCGGAAGGTCAATTAGGTGAAATGTCCGTAAAATCAAGAGAGTACTTAGAGGCAAACTACAATGTGCATTCTGCCTATTCCGAGATTGTGGGTGTTGTTTCTTGAGGAGGACCAGATGAAAAAGAATAGGGCAAACGGACGGGTATGTATTATTTTTCCGGGAAATATCTTCACAACTCCATATTTAAAGAGGTATACGGATATTATTGAACAAGAGGGTATTAAATACGATATT
>JBAYOS010000131.1:0-4622 GCA_041678125.1 Monoglobales bacterium | reverse complement strand
TGAAATAGTTGATAATATTATTCCCTTCATCGGTGGCGAAGAAGAAAAGTCCGAGAAAGAACCGCTCAAACTTTGGGGTAAGGTTTCTGACGGAAAAATTGTGTCTGCAACAGAACCGCTTATCACCGCTCAATGTATAAGAGTGCCTGTAAGCGACGGTCACCTTGCGGCAGTTTTTGCTGAATTTGAAAAAGAAATTTCTGATGAAGAAATTATTGAAAAATGGGAAAGTTTTGAAGGTGCTGCTCAAAAGCTTAAACTTCCGAGCGCTCCGAAACAGTTCCTCCATTATTTCAGAGAAGATAACCGTCCGCAGACAAAGCTTGACCGTAATCTTGAAAACGGTATGGCAGTTTCAATCGGCAGACTTCGCAGAGATAATCAGTTCACAATCAAGTTCGTGTGTCTGTCGCACAACACTCTAAGAGGTGCAGCCGGCGGCGCAGTTCTTCTTGCAGAGCTCCTTTGTGAAGAAAATTATATATAAAATTAAGTAAGGTTTTTAAAGAGGCAGCGAAAGCTGTCTCTTTAGCTCGTTAATTAACAGAAAGTATGGCTGAATTTATAAGCAGTCCGAGGAGTATTAAAGTGAACTATAAAGATTTTTATACCCAAATTTATAAGCTGACGGAAAATGTCACTCCACTTCCCGTGGACTGCGGTAAGCTTTGTGACGGCTGCTGCTGCAAGGGTGATGAAGATACCGGCATGTACCTTTTCCCTGGGGAAAAAGTGATGTACGAGGATAATCCTTCCTGGGCAAAAATAAGGAAAAGCGGTTTTACTTTCGGTTCATACCGGATAGATTTTTTAAGCTGCACAGGCAGCTGTGACCGTTCACTTCGCCCGCTTGCCTGCAGAATTTTCCCTCTTTTCCCGTATATAGATATTTCGGGGGAGCTTCATGTCATGATGGACCCTCGCGGCAAGGGAATTTGCCCGCTCATTCGTGCAATGAATATGTCCGACCTTGACAAAAGGTTTTGTGATATGGTAACCTATGTATTAAAACTAATGTTAAAAAATCCGCTGCTCTATTCTTATCTTTTTGAGCTAAGCAGATTTACCGAGCAATACTGTTTGGATCTTAATATATTTACAACTGAAAAATAAGAGGTTAAAAATATGAAAATAATAATTGTTGGTTGTGGTAAAGTCGGTCAAAAGCTTACACAAATGCTCAGCCAGGAGAACACACACGACATAACCGTTGTTGATGTAAAATACAATACCGTTCAAAATTTATCAAATCAATATGATGTATTGGGCGTATGCGGAAGCTGTACCAATCTTGACACCTTAACCGAGGCAGGCGTTGAAGAGGCAGACATTCTCATTTCTGTGACAGGCTCTGACGAGCTTAATTTGCTCACCTGCTTTTTTGCTAAAAAAGCAGGAAACTGCCAGACTATTGCCAGGGTTAGAAACCCGGAATACAGCAAAGCAGTTCATCTTTTCAAAGAGGACCTGGGTCTTGCTATGATAATAAATCCCGAGCTTGCTGCGGCAAATACCATTGCAAGAATTCTGCATTTTCCCTCTGCTCTGCAGATAGATACTTTCTCCAGAGGCAGAATTGAAATACTTAAATTCAGAATTGATGAGAATTCCGTTTTAGACAATCTTAAGGTTATGGATATATCATCAAGGCTTAACTGTGACATACTTGTTTGCGGAGTTGAGCGTGGTGACGAGGCATATATCCCGGGAGGCAACTTTGTACTGAAAAAGGGCGACTTTGTGAGCATTGTTTCATCAATTCAGAATACCATCCATTTTTTCAAAAAAATCAATCTGCCCACAGGCAGCGTAAAAAACGCCATGATTGTCGGCGGCGGTCCAATCGGTTATTACCTTGCAAGCCGGCTTTTACAATCGGGAGTAAGTGTAAAATTAATTGAGAAGAGTGAAGAGCGGTGCGAAAAGCTTTGTCAGCTTCTCCCCAAAGCTACAATTATTTGCGGCGACGGAACTGAAAAGGAACTACTTTTAGAATCGGGACTTGAGCATACTGACTCTTTTATCCCTCTAACAAATATTGACGAGGAAAATGTACTTCTCTCGCTTTATGCAAAATCCAAATCTAATGCAAAACTTGTAACAAAGATTAATAGAATTGAATATGACGATGTTGTTGACGCGCTTGACCTCGGAACAATTATATACCCCAAAGATTTAACTGCCGAATATATAGTTAAGTTTGTTCGTGCAATGCAAAACTCTATCGGCAGCAATATCGAAACAATGCACCTTGTTTTGGATGGAAAAGCGGAGGCCCTTGAATTCCACATAGCAGAAAATTCGCCCGTTATAAATACAACACTCGAAAAACTAAACCTCAAGGATAATACAATTATTTCCTGCATTAACCGAAAAGGACAGGTTATCACTCCCCGAGGCAGTGACGTAATTTTGCCGGGCGATAATGTTATTGTTGTAACTACACACAAAGGTTTTTCGGATATCCAAGATATACTGAAATAGAGTGAGAATGATATGAATTACAGAATAGTTTTATACACACTTGGACTTGTGCTCAACTGTGAGGCAGTTTGTTTGCTGCTTCCGCTTATATGTGCAATAATTTATGGTGAAGCACCCCTAATCAATAATTTTCTGATTTGTATTGGGCTTTGTCTGTTTTTCGGTTCTGCACTTGCATTTAAAGTGCCGAAATACAAAACCATGTATTCAAAAGAAGGGTTCGTTTCGGTTGCGCTGAGTTGGATACTTATAAGTATTTTCGGCTCATTTCCGTTTATCCTTTCGGGATACATCCCAAACTTTTTTGACGCTCTTTTTGAAACAGCTTCAGGATTTACAACTACAGGAGCATCAATAATCCAAGATGTGGAAGTACTCCCCAAATCACTTCTTTTCTGGCGTAGCTTTACCCATTGGATAGGCGGTATGGGAATACTGGTATTTTTAGTTGCACTTATGCCCATTTCGGGCGGTAATAACCTTCATCTGTTAAAAGCAGAAAGTCCGGGTCCTACGGTCAGTAAATTTGTTCCAAAAGTTAAATCCACTGCGAAAATTCTATACGGGATTTACATCTTTATGACCATCCTTGAAATAATATTTCTGATGATAGGCAAAATGTCATTATATGAATCCTTCCTGACCGCTTTTGGCACAGCAGGAACGGGTGGTTTTGGCTTTAAAAACTCGGGTTTTGCAGATTATTCACCCTATATCCAGAATGTTATTACAATATTTATGGCGCTTTTCGGCATAAACTTCACGGTTTATTATCTGATGCTTATAAAAAAATTCAGACCCGCTCTTTCCTCCCGTGAGTTAAGAGCGTATGTCGGCATTTTAATTGCCGCAATAACGATAATTTTCTTTAACTGCCGCGGTCTTTTCACAACAGCTGAAGAAACTCTTCGCCACGCAGCCTTTCAGGTATCGTCAATCATGACTACCACCGGTTATTCCACCACCGACTTTGATAAATGGCCCCAGCTTTCAAAAACTGTTCTGCTCACCATTATGTTTATAGGCGCATGTGCCGGAAGTACGGGCGGCGGTATCAAGGTTTCAAGAATATTAATTCTTTTAAAAAGTGTTGTTAAAGAGGTAAAGCTTGTCGCTCACCCAAAAATTACCCATAAAATTACTCTTGACCACCGCATGGTTGAACATGAAACGGTCAGGTCAATAAATGTGTATATGGTTTCCTACATTGTTATTATGGCTTTTTCCATCCTTATAATAAGCATTGATGAGTTTGATTTTTCCACCAACTTCTCAGCGGTGACCGCAACTTTAAATAACATCGGACCCGGTTTTTCACTGGTCGGGCCGGCACGAAACTATGCATTATTTTCAACCTTTTCTAAGTTTGTTTTAACAATGGATATGCTTATCGGAAGACTTGAGATTTTCCCGATTCTTATACTCTTTTCGCCTTACACATGGAAAAGATAAGGAGGCTAATATGAAATTCATCGCCGCATCTTCTAATAATTACTCAAAACAAAACATCCCCCCCGCCCCCTATTTTCGCAAGAAATTTACAATAGATTTTGTAGCCGAGAGTTGCATTATAAAAATTGCAACTCCCGGTTTTTATCGCTTATTTATAAACGGAACTGAAATTACAAAGGGTGCTTTGGCGCCCTATATCAGCAATCCTGACCATTTTTACTGCTTCGACGAGTATGAAATATCGGAGTATTTAAACATCGGTGAAAATGCCATAGGAATTATCTTAGGCAACGGATTTTCAAACCCTTGCTTTCATACATTGGGACTTCAGGAAATCACTGAGTGCTCCCCTGTCAAAGCGGCTCTTTCACTTTGTGCGGAAAACGGCGATAAAAAGTTTTGCCTGGAAAGTGATTCCACCTTTAAAACGGCGCCCTCTCCGCTTCTTTTCGATATGTATCGTTACGGAGTGGTATATGATGCACGCCTTGAAATAAAGGGATGGAATTTGGCGGACTTTGACGACAGCTTGTGGACAAATGCAGTTGAAACCACAGCTCCTGAAGGCGAGCTCGTCCCCTGCGCCGCAAACCCGATTATATGCAAAAAAGAGCTTTTTCCCGTTTCGGTTACAAAGCAATCTGATTTTTACTACTTACATACCTCACTGTTACCAAACTCGTCGC
>JBAYOS010000130.1:0-4677 GCA_041678125.1 Monoglobales bacterium | reverse complement strand
TTTCTTCCTCAAGCTTTGCTATAAGCTTGTCCTCAAACTGCGTGTCGGCAGATGGGATAACAAACGTGCCGATTCCCGCATTTTTTGCACGGGTGAGCGCGTATGCATCGGGATTGCCCGAAATAACAAGGGAAATTTCGCCGCTTTTTATAATCCCTTTTTTCTCTGCGTCGATTAGTGCCTGAAGATTGGTTCCGCCGCCCGAAACAAGCACTGCAATTCTTGCCTTTATCATAGAATCACACCAGTATCGCCTTTGACGATTTCACCAATGAAATAAGCATCCTCGCCGGCGCTTTTTAAAATGTCAAGTGCAACATTTGCGTCAGCAGTGGAAACAACCACGCTCATGCCGACACCCATATTAAAGGTGTTGAACATATCACGCTCGGGAATATTTCCGCGCTTTGCGATAAGGTCGAATATTGGAAGAATATTAAGCGATGATTTGTCTATTTTAGCAGTATAACCGTCAGGCAGCGAGCGGGGAATATTTTCATAAAAACCACCGCCTGTTATGTGGGATATTGCTTTTACTTTAACCTTTTCGAGCAGGGAAAGGATAGGCTTAACATAAATTTTTGTAGGGGTGAGAAGTGTTTCGCCAATGGATTTTCCGCCAAGCTCAGAAACCGGGGATGTAATATCTCCGTTTTCAACGTCGAGCACCTTTCTTACAAGAGAAAATCCGTTGGAATGAACACCCGACGAGGGGAGGGCTATAATAACATCACCCTCTGTAACAGTAGTATTGTCAAGGATTTTATCTTTATCAACCACGCCTGTTGAATAACCTGCGAGGTCATATTCGTTTTCGGGATAAAAACCGGGCATTTCGGCAGTTTCACCACCGATTAAAGCGGCACCCGACTGAACGCACCCCTCAGCCACGCCCGATACGATAGCGGCAACTCTTTCGGGGCAGTTTTTGCCAACCGCAATATAGTCAAGGAAAAACAGGGGTTTTGCGCCGCTGCATATAATATCATTCACGCACATGGCAACACAATCAATACCTACGGTATCGTGCTTGTCCATTTTAAATGCAATTTTAAGCTTTGTACCCACACCGTCGGTTCCGCTTACAAGAACGGGTTTTTTTATTCCCTCAAGGTCAAGCTCGAAAAGACCGCCGAAACCGCCTATCCCGCTTAAAACTCCAGGGGTAACAGTTCTTGCAATGTGGGTTTTCATAAGCTCAACGGCTTTATAGCCGGCAGTAATGTCAACGCCGGCTTTTTTATAGCTTTCGCTAAAACTCTTCATGATAATCTCCATTCCGCCTCTTTTAAGGAGGCAAAAGTTTTAATAATATTCAGCCTGTCGGCAGAGAAAAAAACTATTCTTTTCCGCTCCAGCAATAGGTGCAAAGCTTGTCGGGGTCAAGCCCGATTGACTTTACAACACCCTCAAGCGTCTGAAATTCAAGAGATGCAAAGTTTAACTTGTCGCAAATCTTTTTTCGAAGTGCCTTTCCCCGTTCAGTCATAGAATCACTGTATTCGCTGAGATAATTCAGCCCATCTTCGCCTTCAAGCTCAACGATTATCTGGCGGGCGATAAGCTCCATATCGCTTGTTGCACGGGAAAAGTTCAAATATTTGCAGGAATACATTATCGGAGGACAAGCAGAACGCATGTGAACGGATTTTGCTCCGTTTTCATATAAGAAGTCCACCGTTCCTTTAAGCTGAGTACCGCGGACTATCGAGTCGTCAACAAACAAAAGGTTTTTGTCCTTAATCAGTTCGGTGACGGGAATTTGCTTCATTTTAGCAACCTTGGTCCTCTCCTTCTGGCTTGAGGGAGTGAAGCTTCTTGCCCATGTCGGAGTGTATTTAATAAAAGGTCTTGCGAAGGGGATTCCGCTTTCGTTTGCGTAACCTATAGCATGGGGGGTTCCCGAATCGGGCACTCCACCGACATAATCAATATCCTGAGACAGTCCGTTTTCTTTGTCGTTTTGAGCAAGAATCTGACCGTTTCGATAACGCATTACTTCGACGTTTACGCCCTCATAGCTTGTGGTGGGGTACCCATAATAACTCCAGAGGAAGGAACAGATTTTCATTTCCTTTCCCGGAGGAGAAAGCTGTTCAACCCCGTTCAGGGTGATTTTCACTATTTCTCCCGGGCCGAGTTCGCGCTCATTTTCATAACCTAATTTCTGGTATGCAAAGGATTCAAACGAAACGCAATAGCCATCTTCCTTTTTTCCGATTTGAACAGGAAGTCTGCCATAACGGTCCCTTGCCGCAATAAGGTTTCCGTCGTCAACTAAAATGAGAATTGAAGCAGTTCCGTCAATTACTTTTTGTGCAAATTTTATACCTTGAACAAATCCGCTTTTTTGATTTATTAAAGCGGCAATAAGCTCGGTTGCATTTATTTTTCCTCCTGTCATTGTGGAAAAATGACCGCCGCTGAATGAAAGATACTGTTCAATAAGCTCTTCGGAATTGTTAATAATCCCTACAGTGCATATTGCAAAAGTGCCTATGTTTGAACGGATAAGAAGTGGCTGAGGGTCACTGTCGCTGATACATCCGATTGCAGATGTGCCCTTCATTTCTTCAAAAATGTGTTCAAACTTTGTTCTGAAGGGTGAGTTTTCAATGTTATGAATATCCCTTTGCAGACCAAGTTCTTTGTCGTAGGCTGCAATTCCCCCTCTGCGGGTGCCGAGATGTGAATGATAGTCAGCGCCGAAGAAAACATCGGAAATTGCGTCCTCTTTACAAATTGCTCCAAAAAAACCGCCCATATTTTTCTTTGCCTTTCTGCTCACGGGTTTATTTTTTTAAGAAACATACGCCTCATGCCGTGAGCGGGCAGGGGCGTATTTTGATATTAAATGTTAAATTGTTCCGACACTGTGCGGTCGGCATTTATAACCTTGTCCGCTGCAGATTTCCTCTGAGCGTCAAGCTTTGCCGCAAGTGCTGAATCGTACACTGCAAGTATTTGCATAGCAAGAAGTGCCGCATTAACAGCGCCGTCAATGGCAACTGTTGCAACAGGAATTCCGGCGGGCATCTGAACTGTTGAAAGCAGTGAATCAAGTCCGTCAAGAGTAGATGATTTTACAGGCAGACCGATAACGGGTAGTGTTGTTGCTGCCGCAACTGCGCCCGCAAGATGAGCCGCCTTGCCGGCTGCCGCTATAATAACGCCGAAATCATTTTCGCGCGCACTTTCGGTAAACTCACGCACCTGAAAAGGAGTACGGTGAGCGGAATATACATGTACCTCATAGGGTACAGAAAATTCTTTTAAAGTACTGATTGCCTTTTCGACAACGGGCAAATCGCTGTCGCTTCCCATTAAAATACCTACTTTTTTCATGTTTCTAAGCACAACCTTTCTTCCGACAAATAAAAAAGGACAGACCTTCACTACTTGAGATCTGCCCAGACGGTCGACATTTTTTAATATTTTTTGCTCCCCGGCAGTATACTCTGCCATTTCCGTCAGTTGCAAAAAACAATAGTATTATTTTATATATATAGTATATTTTAAAATACAAATATTGTCAATATCCATTTTGTATAAAAAATGACAATATTTTTTCATTAATTTATATAAAAAATCATTGACAATTTCGTTTTAATAAAGTATAATGCAAATTAATATAAGATTTTTATATTGAGGTAACAGATATGAACACTCTGACCTTAAAGGAATTTGAAGATTCGGTAAAGAAACTGGGCATAAAAAAGGGTGACGTAATAATTGTTCATTCCTCCTTTAAAAGTATGGGACCTCTTGAAAACGGTGCCGATACAGTTGTTAAAGGATTTGAAAATGTTTTGGGTGCAGAGGGGACACTTGTTTTCCCGACCCTTTGTCAGAAGGACTGGGGACATATTTACGAAAACTGGCATCCGGATGCACCTTCAGATGTAGGTTACCTTACAGAATACTTCAGAAAATCAGATGGCACCAAAAGAAGCAACCATGCCACGCATTCCGTTGCGGCATGGGGTAAAAACGCTGATTATATCACAGAAACGCACGGACAGAAGGGCAAAAGAATCGGTCCTTTCGGGGATGGCGCATTTGCTGAAGATTCACCCTGGGAGAAAATGTACGAGCTTGATGGGAAGATTCTGCTTATAGGAGCACAGCCTCGGAAAATTACACACCGTCATCTGGCTGAGTACAGATTCATTGATGACTGTCTGAAAAAACTGTCGGGCAGTGAAAAATATGATGAACTGAAAGGTCAGATCTGGACCTACGGGACACCTTATGAAGCGCACAAACCTTGGGCAAAACTGGACTTTGAAATACTCGAAGAAAGATTTTTGCCATTTTTCAAAAAAGGCAAAATCGGACAGGCGGATTGTTTGACAATCGGCGTAAGAGTGTTTGTCGACATGGCATATCAGGCGCTTATAAGCTGTGATCCAAGCTGGTTTGAAGATGTTGACAGAGAGCCGCTTTTTTCATGGCTTGGTGAATATGAAAGATCTATATAAGATACGGGAGAAATAAAATGAGGAAGTTTTACAATGAAACCTTCTATGAAGGAGTATCGGGACTGTTTGCGGTTGAGTGCGACCTCGGAACAGTCACAGGAATGAAACGCGACAACATCGTATATGAAGACAAAGGCAATTATTTTACTGCCACGGGAACCTATGAGGGATTTACCGTTAGGGCGGAAATCACCGA
>JBAYOS010000129.1:0-4809 GCA_041678125.1 Monoglobales bacterium | reverse complement strand
GTACATATCCCAGCTCCTTTGCAGCCTTTTGCACTTTTTCCCTTGTAACTTCCGAAATGCTTTGGAAGCTGTTATTATTAAGCACAAATGAAACGGTAGCCGTACTTACGCCTGCCGCCTTTGCGACATCTTTTATTGTTGGCTTTTTCAAATCTATCACCCAAGGTTATTGTATCACAACCCTGCTCGCCATGTCAATATTGACAAAATTTCTCCATTATTATATAATGAACAAATGAAATAAAGGAGGAATTCCTATGGATTTATTATATAGCGTGAACTCGCCTAAAGATTTGAAAAAGCTAAGCCCCTCACAGCTTAAAAAGTACATTTCCGAGGCGAGAGAATATATAACCGAGACAGTTTCAAAAACAGGCGGACATCTGGCTTCAAACCTCGGGGTTATGGAGCTTGTTACCGCCATGCACTATGTGTTCAACAGTCCGCGCGACAAGCTGATTTTCGATGTGGGGCATCAATGTTATATGCACAAGCTGATAACAGGCCGCAGAGATGAATTTGAAACCCTTCGCACCTTCGGCGGGATTTCGGGATTCCCCAAAAGAAGCGAAAGTCCTCACGATGTTTTCAACACAGGCCACAGCAGTACGTCTGTTTCCGCGGCGATTGGAATGGCGCGTGCCGCTCATATCAGAGATGAACATTACCATGTTGTTTCCCTTGTTGGCGACGGGGCCCTAAACGGCGGAATGATTTACGAAGCTATGGCTGATGCGGGGCACTCGAAGGACAGACTTGTTATTATTGTTAATGATAATGAAATGGCAATTTCAAAAAATGTCGGCGCCGTATCCTATCATCTCAGCAATATCAGAACGACACACTTTTATAATAAGCTCAAAAACGCAACTATAGACACCTTTAAAAACTTCCCGGGGATTACTTCGGTTTTATCCAGATGTAAAAACGGTATTAAAAGCCTTTTTTTGAAAAACAATATGTTTGAATCTTTAGGGTTCAGATATTTCGGTCCGTTTGACGGACATAATCTTGACAAACTGATAAACGTTTTCAGCCATGTAAAAAATATTGACGATAACTGTGTCATTCATGTAAAGACAACAAAAGGCAAAGGGTATGCTCCCGCTGAGGAAAAACCGGTGCTTTTCCACTCAATGCCACCGTCGGAAACGTCTGCAGCCTCGGCAAGAAGCTTTTCTTCGGTTATGGGCGCCCAGCTTGTAAATATTGCAAAGGAAAATAAATCCGTTGCCGCAATTACCGCCGCAATGGGCACCGCTACGGGTCTTGATATGTTCAAGGAAACCTTCCCTGACAGATTTTTCGATGTCGGTATGGCTGAATCACACGCTGTCACAATGGCGGCAGGAATGGCCACGCTTGGAATAATTCCCGTCGTTGCTATATATTCGACTTTTTTGCAGCGTGCCTATGACCAGATTCTTCATGACATCTGTCTGCAGAATCTTCATGTTGTTCTCTGTCTTGACCGCGCGGGAATAGTGGGTGAAGACGGTGAAACTCACCAGGGAATTTATGACACCGCATTTTTAGGCCACATGCCCAATATGACAATTCTTGCCCCCTCCGATTATTCGGAGCTTGAAGCAATGCTTTACTATGCTGTGAATGAACATAGCGGTCCTGTCACAATTCGTTATCCCAAATCCCCCGTTATAGATGGTACTCATTCCTCCCCGATTACTTATCACAAGGGTGAAATATCCGTTCCCGGCGGCGATGTATTAATTCTGTCGGCAGGTGATATGCTTGAAAAAGCTATTGAGGTCCGCAAGATTCTCCGTCAGGACAGAATTTCGGCAATGGTTGTAAACCTGCGCTTTTTAAAACCGCTTGACGCTGAGCTTATTTTGTCCAATACAGTGGGGAAAAATCTTATAGTTACAATGGAGAATTCTGTCCTTTTAGGCAGCGCGTCGGAAAATATTATTGCGCTTTTGCACGAAAGCGGAATCACTACCCCCGTTCTCCCCTTCGCTTTTCCCGACACTCCTATTCCGCACGGCTCTGTTGAAATGCTTTTTGAAAAATATGGCTTGTCCCCTCAGCAGATGGCGGATGAAATAAAAACTCATCTGAAAGGAAAAATCCGATGAAAAAAATCCGACTTGACGTATATCTGACCGACAACTGTCTTGCTCCCTCCCGCGAAAAAGCAAAGGCATACATTATGGCCGGAACGGTTTATGTCAATAACCAAAAAACCGATAAGGCGGGCGCTCTTGTGTCGGAGGAAGACGTTGTTGAAGTTCGCGGCAAAAAAATGCCCTACGTCAGTCGCGGCGGTCTTAAGCTTGAAAAAGCAATATCCGCATTTTCGCTTGACCTTTCAGGCAAAATCTGCATGGATGCAGGTGCATCAACGGGTGGATTTACAGATTGTATGCTTCAAAACGGAGCTATAAAGGTCTACTCTGTTGACGTCGGCTACGGTCAGCTTGCATGGTCACTTAGGACAGATGAGCGTGTTGTTAATCTTGAACGGACAAATGTCAGATATTTAACAGAGGAGCAAATTCCCGAAAAAGTATCGTTCATTTCTGCCGACCTGTCCTTTATTTCGCTCAAGCTTGTTCTGCCTGTTTTAAAAGAGTTTCTGACGGATGACGGACAGATGGTCTGCCTTATTAAACCTCAGTTTGAGGCAGGCAGAGAAAAGGTGGGAAAAAAAGGCGTTGTGCGTGATAGGGCAGTTCATGAGGAGGTAATCAAAAGTATTTTTGACTTTGTTTCCTCTGCCGGACTATACGTTCACGGACTTGATTTTTCGCCCGTCAGAGGTCCCGAGGGAAACATTGAATATCTTATTTTCCTTTCAAAATCATCCGAAAACACAATTTCAGACGACCTCATTCCGGATATTGTAAATAAATCTCATTTGGAGCTTGATAAATGAAAAATACAAAAAAATTAACCTTTGCGGCGGTTGCCTCTGCCCTGTCGTTTGCTCTGCTGTATATTGCCTCGCTTGTTCAGACGGGCACACTCGCTTTTCAGTTTATGGTCGGGCTTATACTTATGGTTACAGTTTCAAAAAGCGGAATAGGATACGGGTTTTTGACCTATATCGTATCTTCTATCCTTTGCCTTACCCTGCTGCCCGACAAGTCTGCCGCAATTTCATATTCGATTTTTTTCGGAACAATCCCGATAGTAAAATACTTTGCGGAAAAATGTTCCGTGATTATAGAATGGATTATTAAAATATTCTTTATGAACATATTTTTATGCGGAATTTACTTTGTGTTCCGCATGGCAATAGGTATAGATTTACCTCTTGCTTTGCTGTGGCTGGGAGCACTTATTGCCGCAGTTTTATATGATATTCTGCTCAGCTACGGTTTTTCTTACGCCGTCAGATATTTAAAGATATAACTTGACATATTGTGCTAAGAAATGTATAATTAAAAGTTGTAAAAAAATGATACGAAAGGTTTTGAAAACATGTCAGGACATTCAAAATGGTCAAACATTAAACATAAAAAGGAGAAAACAGACGCTCAAAAAGGTAAAATCTTTACAAAGCTCGGCAGAGAAATTGCCGTTGTTGTAAAAGCGGGCGGTCCCGACCCTGCGTCAAACTCCAAATTAAAGGACGTTATTGCAAAAGCAAGAAGCGTTAATATGCCTAACGAAAACATTCAGAGATGTATTAAAAAGGCCGCAGGCGAAGGCGATACAAACAACTACGAGGACATCACTTATGAAGGCTACGGTCCGAAAGGTGTTGCCGTTATTGTTGAATCACTTACCGATAACCGCAACCGTACGGGCGGAGATATGAAGCATTATTTCGATAAATTCGGCGGCAACCTCGGCGCAACAGGGTGCGTGTCATGGATGTTCGACCGAAAGGGCGTAATAATAATTGCCGACGAGGAGGGCAAGATTGACGAGGAAGCCCTAATGACCGATGCTCTTGAAGCAGGGGCAGAGGATTTCTCACCCGAAACGGGATATTTTGAAATCATCACCTCTCCCGAAGATTTTTCGGCTGTAACCGATGTGTTAACCGAGAAGGGTTATGAATTTTCTTCGGCGGAAATTACAATGATTCCTCAAAATTATATCAAGCTTACCGACCCTGAGGATATTAAACTTATGAACAAGCTCCTTGATATGCTCGAGGATAATGACGATGTTCAAAATGTTTATCACAACTGGGAAATGGACGATGAGGACTAAAAGAAAGGGAGATGTGAATAACACATCTCCCTTTTTGCGTTCCGAAGTATTTAAACTGTCTCTATTATAATGTTGCTGCCATTACGGCTTTTATTGTATGCATACGGTTTTCCGCCTCGTCAAATACGATTGACTGCTCACTTTCAAAAACCTCGTCTGTTACTTCCATACAATCAATTCCGAATCTCTCATAAATTATCCTGCCCGTTGAAGTATCAAGATCGTGAAAAGCTGGCAGACAATGCATAAAGCGGCATTGCGCTCCCGCATTTTTCATTATCTCTTTTGTGACCCGGTAGGGCATTAAATCCTCAATGCGCTCCTCCCAGACTGCATCTGTCTCACCCATTGATACCCAAACATCCGTGTAGATAACATCCGCATCTTCGGTGGCAATCATCGGGTCTGTAATAAATTTCAGACTTGCGCCCGTTTCCTTTGCAATAGCCTCACACTTTGCAACAAGCTCTTTGTCGGGGAAATACTTTTCGGGAGCGCAGGCAACAAAATTCATACCCATTTTTGCACAGCCCACCATAAGTGAATTGCCCATATTATATCTGGCGTCACCCATGTAAACAAGTTTTTTTCCGCGAAGCTCGCCGAAATGTTCTTTAATTG
>JBAYOS010000128.1:0-4844 GCA_041678125.1 Monoglobales bacterium | reverse complement strand
ATTAATAAATTCCATAACCATTATCTGTGGGCAGAATATGGCGTAAAGTGGAACTTACTCGCATCGTCGTTTCGACTAACAGTCGAAAAATCGACGGCGTAATTTAATTGGTTATAGTTTGAATTTGTTCAAACTATTTACCTCTTATCTTTCAGATCTGATATATTCTATAACCTTTTCAGCGGCCTCGGAAGGCGATAGCTTGAGAACCTCGTCAGAATTTCTGAGTTTAAATTCAACTATTCCCTCTTTAGCAAATTTACCGACAGTAATTCTTGCAGGAATACCGATTAAATCAGCATCTTTGAATTTTACACCCGCGCGCTCATCTCTGTCGTCCATAATTGTTTCAATTCCCGCTTCAAGAAACTTTGAATAAATTTCTTCGGCAACCTGCCTCTGTATTTCATCAGAAGTATTAACGGGAACCACAATAGCTTCATATGGAGCAACCGCAACAGGCCAGATAATACCGTTTTCGTCGCAGTTTTGCTCGATAATTGCTGCAATGCATCTGCTTACGCCGATACCGTAGCAACCCATAATCGCAGTAACATCATTACCCTTTTCGTCAAGGAAGCTGCAGCCCAAAGCGTCTGAATATTTTGTGCCGAGTTTAAATATATGTCCGACCTCAATGCCTTGAGCAGTTTTAATCTGCTGGCCGCATTTGGGACATTTGTCGCCTGTTACAATGGTTCTGAGATCAAGTGTGGCGTCGGGAGTGAAATCTCTGCCTATCTGAACGTTTAAATAGTGGTAATCGGTTTTATTTGCACCGACAATGAAGTTTTTCATTTCGGAAACTTCCGCGTCCATTAAAATCTCACATTTTATACCTATCGGACCTGCAAAACCAACATCTGCACCTGTAACCTCAGCTACGGTTGCAGCGTCTGCAAGACTAATTTCGTTTACTCCGAGATGATTAATAAGCTTAACCTCGTTTACCTCTCTGTCCCCTCTCACCATAACGGCAACAACTCTGTCCTCCGCACGGTAAATCAAGGTTTTAACAAAAAGTTTCGGGTCAGCATTAAAGAATTTCATCAAATCTTCAATAGTTTTTACGTCGGGTGTGTAAATTTCCTTAAGCTCAAGATCGCCTTCGGGACAGGCAATAATTTCAGGCAAACAAGCTGCTTTTTCGCTGTTTGCTGCATATCCGCAGGCATCACAGTAAGCGATTGTATCTTCGCCGACGTCCGATTTAACCATGAATTCCTGTGAGCCGCTTCCGCCCATCGCGCCCGAGTCGGCATCAACTATAGTATAATCAAGTTTTAATTTATCAAACGCTTCACAGTAAGCTTTGTACATATTTTTATAGGATTTATCAAGTCCTTCTTCCGTAAGGTCGAAGCTGTATGCGTCTTTCATAACAAATTCTCTGCCGCGCATAATGCCGAATCTCGGACGGCTCTCGTCGCGGTATTTGGTCTGAATCTGATAGATGGTCTTCGGCAGGTCCTTGTATGAATGAATCTCATTTTTCACAAGCTCGGTAAAAAGCTCCTCATGTGTAGGTCCAAGACAGAAATCTCTGCCGTTTCTGTCCTTAAGGCGGAACATATTATCGCCGAAAACCTCCCATCTGCCAGACGCCATATAGGATTCTGCGGGAAGGAGTGCAGGCATAAGTACTTCGATTGCGTCATGATTATCCATTGAATTGCGGATAATATTTTCAACCTTTCTCAATACCTTGAGTCCCAGCGGCAGATAATTGTAAATACCTGCTGCAGACTTTCTCATCATACCTGCTCTCAGCATCAGCTGATGGCTTTTTATTTCCGCTTCTGCCGGCACTTCTCTCTGTGTCGGGATAAGCATTTTTGACATTTTCATACTAAGTTTCATAGCCTTTCTGCCCACAAAGAATACAATAATAAATTCCATCACCATAATCTGTGGGCAGAATATGGCGTAAATTAAAAATTACTCGCACCGCCTATTCGAACAACGGTGTAATTATATTTAATAGTTTGAATCCGTTCAAACTATAATAATCCTATTTTAAAAGACAAACCGCATAAGAGGCAATCCCCTCTTCTCTGCCCTCAAAACCTAATTTCTCGGTTGTGGTCGCCTTTACATTTACTTTTTCTGTGTCTATGCCCAAAGAACAGGCAATTTTTTGCCGCATCTGAGGGATAAATTTCATAAGCTTTGGCTTTTGTGCAACAATAATACTGTCAATATTTTCAATTTCATAACCTTTTTCATATATCAGCTTACCGACTCTTTCAAGCAGCAGCAAGCTGTCAATATCTTTATACTCGTCCGATGTGTCGGGGAAATGCTGCCCAATATCAAAAAGAGCCGCCGCCCCTAAAAGCGCATCCATTATGGCGTGCACCAAAACGTCGGCGTCCGAATGACCCAATAGTCCTTTATCATGCGGGATTTCAACCCCGCCCAAAATTAGTTTTCTGCCCCCTTTAAAGGCATGAACATCATATCCGTTACCGATTCTCATAACTGCCCGTCCCTCTCTAAGATTGCCTCGGCAACCGCAATATCTGCCGGAACCGTTATTTTTATATTGTCAGAACTTCCCTCAACAATTTTGACACTTTCGCCCATTGCAAGAGCAAGTCCGCATAAATCTGTATATTCCCCCGCACCTTTGCAGTTTTCAATCATCCTCATAAGTCCCCCGACCGTGAACGTCTGGGGCGTCTGAATATTATAAATTTCTTTTCTTTTCGGTACAGCGTCAATGTTTTCTCCGTCCGCCGACACGCAGACGGTATCGGTCGAATTTATCGCAACAGTACAAAAATGCCCCTCCCGGATATTTTTAATACTGTCGTCAATCATTTTTTCGGTTACAAACGGTCTTACGCCGTCATGCGTCAAAACAATATCATCGTCTGCAACACCGACTGAAATTAGACGCTTCAGTGCATTATAAACGCTTTCCATTCGGTCAGCGCCGCCCGAAACAACGTCAATATCAAAGTCGAAATATTTTCCCGTCAGTTTTTTTGCTAGGTTAACATAATCCTTATGACAGGCAATTATCATTTTATCAACCTTGCCTTTAAAGCGTGAAATTGTATGTATGATAACCGGTTTGCCGGATATTTCAAGAAATTGCTTCGGAATATCTGCACCCATCCGCGAGCCGGTCCCCCCGGCTACTATAATTGCGCATATCACCGTTTATGCTCCCTCTTTTATATGGTCCATAACCATCTCATTTAACATATCTTCCACTTCTGCCTGATTTAAGTCTTTCGAAAGCACAATCTCACTTACAAGAATTTGCTTTGCACTTGCAAGCATTTTCCGCTCGCCCGAAGAAAGCCCCTTTAATTTGTCCCGATACATAAGCATCTTCACGACCTGGGCTGTTTCATAAATATTTCCGCTTTTTATATGTATTGAATTTTGTCTGTATCTTTTGTTCCAATTTTCATTATTTGTTTCAAAAAACGTCTTGAAATATTCGAGTACGCGATCCGCTTCTTCCGTATCGATTATGTTTCTTATGCTGTCCGCTGCAACGCCGCAGGTCGGAAACATAACCTTCATATCGTCATAGGGCATACGAAGCACATAATACTCATTTACTTCGCCGAGCACTTCCCTTTTCTCAATAGCCTCGATTATCCCTGCGCCCTGCATGGGATAGGCTACCTTATCACCGATATTATACATTATCACGGATCCCCTTTCCTGCATTAATCAATAAACCTTCTATATATTTAATTATACAACATTTTTTCCGTTTTGTCAAACAACAAAAGCTATTTATCTTTTTTATCAGGGACGCCCCACTCTTTTTCTTCATATAATATTATGTAGGCACATATAAACCCAAAGGAGTGATTAAAATTAACGGACTTCTGATTACTTTTTCCTCCGCAACCACAGCAACAAGAATTAAAAATGAATTGATAAAAAATAAATATCCGGCGAAGGTTGTCCAAACTCCGAAAAGCCTTACAAAAAACGGCTGCAGCTATAGCGTCAGAACTACTGCGCAGGCAGTCCCTGCCGCGGAAAGAGCTGCCGAAAATTTAGGCGTTAGAATAAAAAATATTTTTATTCATGACGGAAAAGATTATGTAAGCTACATCAGAGGGTCAAAATGATTTATCTTGACAATGCGGCAACCTCCTTCCCAAAACCCCGCGGAATGGCAGATTATATGGCGGAAATCATTTCCGTCCGCGGCGGAAGCTTTGGCAGAGGCGGTTATACCACCGCAATAAGAAATTCCGAAGATGTGTTAAATGTCCGTCTGGAGCTTTGTGACCTTTTAGGCTCAGACTCACCTGAGCAGGTTATTTTTACAAAAAATGCCACCGAGGCTTTAAATACCGCAATTTTAGGTATTCTGCCGAGAGGCGGCAGTGTAATTGTTTCCCCCCTTGAGCACAACTCGGTAATGCGGCCGCTTAATATGCTTGGCTGCAATATTACTACCCTGCCGCTGAACATGGACGGTTCTGCCGACCTCACCGCCCTCGGAAATTATAAACGTCCCTCTATGGTCATAATTAACCACGCATCTAATGTCAGCGGCATTATAAATGATGTCAAGCGTGCTGCCGTTTATTGTAATGAAAATAACATTCCTTGTTTGATTGACGTTTCACAAAGTGCAGGTCATATCCCGATTGAAGCCTCGTGGGGCGCAATGATAGCCGGCGCGGGTCATAAAGGTCTTTTGGGCCCGCAGGGAACTGGATTTCTTTATATTCCGAAAAATTATTCTTTGCGTCCCCTGACTGCAGGCGGCACCGGCTCCCGTTCCGAGTATTTATCGCAGCCTACCGATTTACCTGACAGGTTCGAGAGCGGCACTCTTAATACCCCTGCCATATTAGGGT
>JBAYOS010000127.1:0-4877 GCA_041678125.1 Monoglobales bacterium | reverse complement strand
TCTGGTGAAGATGCAAAAATTGAAGATGGTTGTACTCTTACAGCGGTTTTTAACGATGGAATTATGACATTAGAAATTGAAAATGGCGAAATAAAAGCTAATGTTATTGTGGGGAAACCTTATATTATAGATTTTAATTTAGGGACTTTGGGGGAATAGAGATATGAGAACGAAAACATGGCGTTTGCACTTGTTTAGCTAAATGGCGAGGATTGGAGGAATGAGCGTGTTTTTTATAGACGAGAGCGAAAGAGTATATTCCAAATCAGAAACAATCGGTGTTATCGAACTAAGACAGTTACAGGAAATGATAAGCAGTGTCGGCAGAATACTAACGCCAACAGAGTTTAAAAGCATAATGGCGGTATTCGGACAAGCCTGCGGAAGGGTGTTAAAAGAGAATAGATTGGAGGAATCGGAATGAATGATATAGAAAAAGCTGTTGAACACTTAAAAAGACTTAAAAATGATTTCCCTGCTAAAGGTCACCCTATATTGTACTCGAACCATTGCGAGCGGATAGACTTAGCCATATCTGCCCTACAAGCACAGGCTGAACGTGAAAAAGGTTGCGAGTATTGCAATGACCCTGACTGCCCGCCGCTTGACTGGCGGTACGGTTTAGACCACATTTTACCCGGTTATAAACACTGCCCTATGTGTGGGCGAGGATTGGAGGAATCGGAATGAGAGAAATAAAATTTAGGGGGAAAAGAATTGGTACAAAAGAGTGGCTTTATGGGTATTTTTATATAAATGACAAGGGTAAAAATATGATACACAACCCGAACGCTATACCAAGACATTTTAGGGTTATCCCCGAAACAGTCGGAGCATACACCGGCTTAAAGGATAAAAACGGTGCGGAAATTTATGAGGGGGATATTTTACGCAACGGGGAGCGTGGGCGCAAGCGATATGAGGTTGTTTGGCTTGATGGGTGCTTATACGCTAAGCGCAAAGAATCCAGTAACACAACACGATACCATATAATCGGCAACAAAGAATATATTGTAATCGGCAACATACACGAAAATCCCGAATTGATGGAGGTGCAATCGTGAATTTATACAAGGTGACAGTTGACTATTGGGAGACTTTTGAATATGAGATTGAAGCCAAAGATGAATGTGATGCGATTGATTGTGCCAGAGAACAAGCAAGCAATGAATTCAGTGGTCCAAGTGTGTCTGTCGCATTTATATCTGAAATTGATGAAAATGAGGCTGTCGATGATGCTCCAATTGATTATCACTTAGAAGGACAGATCGATATTTTTGGCGGAATGATAAAAAATGATGCAAAACAAACATCTTAATTATAGATAAGGAGGAATAGCACTATGAGAAATAAAGGTGACAGGGTTGGAGCGATTTTAAGCGCAGATAAGGATGAGGTTAGGCTTTTGGGGTACGGTACATATCTCGGTGATGAAGTGCCGCCAGACGGATTCATGCACGAGATTGGCCACCAAAACCCTAAAATACAGCTTGACAATGGCGATATCGTATGGGGATATCAATGCTGGTGGGGTGACGAGGAACAGGTTAAAAAGAAAATTGGTGACAGGCGTGTAGTGATAGTAAGTGTGAAGGAGGAAGTATAATATGCCAAAATGCGCATTATGTGCTAAAAAAGTTACATCAGGATTGGTTGTTGAGCCTGAATGCTTGAATGAATTGCTTGCTAAGGCTGAAAAAAAGGCTTATATATGTCCTACTTGCGGAAATGAAGAACATCCACCGGAGGCACGATTTTGCATAATATGCGGTAAGTCTTTACATTAGTAGAAAGAGAGCGTTCCCACACGGACCAAATATATATGCGGAGGAACGAGAGATGGCTAAAAATATATCAATTTCAAAATCACAAACTGAAATTATTAGAATTGCGGCCGAGGCGGGTGCAAAGGCTGCTCTTGAAACCTTAGAAAAGGAAAAAAAGAAAACATTAGCTGAAAGGCATGACAGGAGGCTTCGTAATACGAAGTTGCTATTACGCAATTATAGGATGTTCAAAGAGCATATTAGTAGTGCAGTTTTTGAGTCTACACAGATTATTAAGGAAAGTGCTGTTGATATATTAAGCCTTATGTGGGAGAGCAACGATACAGAATTATTTGTTGAATCTATAAAAAAGAGCGTAGAACGCACAAAAATCATCTTTACACATATAAATACCATGCTTGATTTATATGAAACCTACTGCATGAAATCTCCCAAAGAGGAAGATTGGCGCCGTTGGCGTGTCACAAAATCAATGTATATTGATGATGATATTATGACCGCTGACGAAATTGCCAAAAGGGAAAATATCGACAAAAGGACGGTATATAGGGACATTGACGTGGCTGTGGAACGGTTGTCAGCTCTCATTTTTGGCATAGACGGTCTTAAAAACAAATGAAATTCAAATGTCAAAAAGTCGTCATTGACGTGTCATTATAACCTGTGTTATTATGTAGGTGTAAAATTTTATATTTCGCCATACGCCTCTGGCCGCCGTCAATTTTTGTCGGCGGTTTAATTTTTGCACAGGATAGGAGGGTTGTTTTTTTGTGCAGCTCCTTTATTATCTTATAAAACTTAGATTTTAAAGGAGGTTTCAAAATGCAAGGACTTATCATACTACTTGCATACTTTGGCATCTTAATTGCCGCAACACGTTTTTTTACCGCAAAAACCCGTTCCAAGGAAGAATTTTATGTAGGCAATAGAAAATTTGGCGCATGGAAGGCTGCTTTATCCATTGCTGCTACATGGGTATGGGCGCCTTCTTTATTTGTGTCAGCTGAACGAGCTTACTTAACAGGATTTGCCGGCATGTTTTGGTTTTTAGTGCCCAATGTCCTGTGCCTGCTAATCTTTATTCCTTTTGCCCGGAAAATACGAAAAGAACTTCCGGAAGGTGTAACCTTGTCAGAATATATGAAAATCAAGTATTCGGACCGGGTAAAAAACATATACCTTGTTGAGCTAATGGGACTGGCGGTCATGTCAACGGTAGTACAATTCGTTGCTGGAAGCAAGATTTTAAGCTCTGTTATAGGTATGCCATACTGGATAATTACGATCCTAATAGCAGCATGTGTGTTTTGCTATGCTCAATATAGCGGGATACGGGCCTCTGTCACAGCTGAAGCAATGCAAATTATTATGATACTCGGCATCTGTTTTCTGCTTGTAGCGGGCAATTTTAAGCATAATGGGTTGAATGTTTATTTAGCAGGACTTGGAGGGATAAGCGGGAATTTCAAGAGTATATTTAGCGCTGGCGGCAAGGAAGTGTTTTTGACTTTTGGACTGGTAACTACAATAGGGCTATTATCGGGACCGTTCGGAGACCAAACATTTTGGCAGCGGGCGTTCTCCACAGATGAAAAGAAGCTCGGAAAGGCGTTTACCCTCGGAGCTTTTATTTTTGCCTTAGTGCCGATATCAATTTCTACATTGGGCTTTACTGCGGCAGGAACGGGATTCACTCCAAAAGACACAGGATTGGTAAACTTTGAATTTATACAGACGATTTTCCCGGAATGGGTTGTGTGGCTATTTATTTTGATGGTTATATCAGGGCTGATGTCAACTGTGGACAGTAATTTATGTGCAATACCAACATTGGTAAATGACATTGCAAAGAGATACAGCTTAAAGGGCAGCAAAATAACAATGGCCGTTTTTATTTTAATAACAGCACTGATAGCAAACATTCCTGGATTGACAGTAACTACTCTATTTCTGTTTTATGGTACACTTAGAGCCTCTACCCTATTTACAACGACACTCACGCTCAAAGGCGTGAAATTGCGAGAGACAGGGGTATTTTACGGAGTTATAGCTTCACTTGTTTTTGGAGCTCCTGTATTTATTTTGGGGAGTCTTCTGAACAATACCATTGTAAAGATTGCAGGAAGCCTTCTTGCGGCACTTCTATCAGGCACAATAGCACTCATCGACAGCAAAAGGAGGATTGAAAGAGCATGAAAACAATCCTCGGGAAAAAGCAGTCGATATCGAATGATACCTGGATAGAAGCTATTGAAAACATTGAAGCCTTGGTATCCGAGAAAGAGCTTGATCTTGCGGTGCAAATTGCTATTGATGATATAGAAAAAACAACCAAAGGCAAAAAAGCGGCGTATGCATGGAGCGCCGGAAAAGACAGTATTGTTCTCGGACATATATGCGAAAAAGCAGGAATTAAAGAGTGCATGATTGGTGTTTGCAATCTTGAATATCCCGCTTTTTACAAATGGGTTGAGGAAAACAAGCCCGGTTCCTGTGAAATCATTAATACGGGACAGGATATAGAATGGTTGTCTAAAAGACTTGATATGTTGTTCCCGCAAAGCAGCGCGAAAGCTACAAGATGGTATTCTATTGTGCAACATGCTGCTCAAAGAAAATATTTTAAAGTTCAAAACCTTGATATCTTAGTGTTGGGGCGCCGCCGGGCGGATGGCAACTATGTAGGTGGAAAAAAAGCAATATATACAGATGGAAAAGGCATAACACGGTACAGCCCTTTAGCAACATGGAAGCATGAGTACATTTTAGCTTATATCCATTATAACAAGCTTTCGCTTCCTCCGATTTACAGCTGGAAAAACGGTTATCTTTGCGGCACTCATCCATGGCCGGCAAGGCGATATACCGGCTCTATTGAAAATGGATGGAGAGAAGTCTATTCAATAGATAAAAACATTGTTATTAATGCCGCTGCACACATCAAAAGCGCACAGGATTTCCTTGAAAGCGTGGTGATGTGAAAATGAAGATAACAAAGATGAAATTGTCGGAGCTTAAAAGCCCGGAGCATAATATACGGATTCATACGGAAAAACAATTAATTGAGTTCGAACGCAGCATAAAGATGTT
>JBAYOS010000126.1:0-5067 GCA_041678125.1 Monoglobales bacterium | reverse complement strand
TTTTAATTTTAAGACCGAAAATAATATTTTCATAAACATTCATGTGCGGGAAAAGGGCATAACGCTGAAAAACTGTGTTGACAGGTCTTTTGTAGGGAGGTACATCAGTCATATCTTTTCCGCTGAAATATACCCTGCCCGAGTCGGGAGTCTCAAAACCTCCAAGAATTCTGAGTATGGTGGTTTTTCCGCAGCCGCTCGGCCCCAAAAGCGTAATGAATTTATTTTCCCTGATATCTATGGAAACGTTATCTAAAACCAATTCATTATCAAATTGCTTTGTCAAATTTTGTAAGCTTATTATAGTTTTTGCCAACTGATACACCTCTTAACGAAAAAATATTATTTATAATATTACATTTTTTATACTCACATGTCAATAGTTTTTTCAAAAAAAATGTATATTTTTTTGCTTTTGTGATTTATTTGTGATTTTTCTATTGTTTCAGTTATAAAAAATTTAGCCGTAATACCGCTTTATACCTTTATAACAGAAGGTTTACAGCAGATTTTTTTATAACATTGTTTTTAACCAAAAGTTTAATATACTTCTATTTTGTGCGTATAAGTCACATTATATTAAACTTTATGTTTAAAGAATTAAATGGAAAAAACCTAAAAAGATTTTTAAAAAACGTCGTCGTAGGTCTTGACAAAGTATTTCTTAAGATATATAATTATAAAAGGTATAATTTATTAGCTATTTACTTTTGACGTATTTTCTGTTAATCGTTAAATTTCGGAGGGAGGGGAAATTATGTCAGAAATTAGAATAAAAGAAAATGAAAGCTTGGAAAGTGCTCTTCGCAGATTTAAGCGTTCATGCGCGAAATCGGGTGTTTTATCTGAGCTCAGAAAAAGAGAACACTATGAGAAACCCAGCGTGAAACGCAAAAAGAAATCGGAAGCTGCAAGAAAAAGGAAATTTAAATAATGGATCTTAAAAATGTCCTGCTGGAAGAAATGAAAACAGCAATGAGGGACAAAGACACTGTAAAAAAGGATACTGTTCAGCTTGTCCGTGCAGCAATTCTTCAATATGAAAAAGACAATAAAACCGTTTTAGATAACGATGGTGTTATTGAAATTATAGCAAAAGAAGTTAAACGATACAATGATGTTTTGCCCGACTACGAAAAAAGCGGCAGACAGGATCTCATAGATGAAATTCGTCGTAAAATTGAGATATTAATGCCTTATCTGCCCGAGCAGTTATCCGAAGAGGAAATGCGTGAAATAGCCAAGCAAGTTATATCAGAGACAGGCGCCGGTTCCATGAAAGACATGGGCAAGGTTATGGGCGCGATTATGCCTAAGGTTAAAGGCAAATGTGACGGCAGAGCATTAAACGCCGTTATAAAAGAACTTTTATCTTAAACAGACTTAATAATCCCGAACAGATTTTGTTCGGGATTTTTTGTTTTTGCAGAGAATTACTTTTCCGTCAAATTTACTTTAGTGCAAATTTTTTAATCTTTCGTATAAGTCGGATAGATTTGGTAAAAATAGCATAAGAAGATAAAATTTGGAGGTATAAAATGGAAAAGAAGAAATTTTCAAAGGCCAATCTGTTGTACGTTTTCTCTATGCTGCTTGGACTTACAATACTAATTGTTGGATTTTCGGTGGCAAACGGAGCGAAAAGAGGACTCGAAAATCAAAAAGAAGCACAACAGGAATTGGCTGACCAAATCCAAACCGAAACGGTTTTAAAACCTACAGAAAAGGTAGTTAAGGAGGATGTGGTAGAAGAAGTTGTTATTACAACTGCCGAGGAGACTCCCAAGGAAGATGAGTTTGCACCTAAGCTGGAAAACTATGTTATAACCCCGCCGACAGTGGGCGAGATAAGTGTACCATATACAGGTAAATCGCTTTTGTACTCGGAATATTTTGATGACTGGAGAATTAAAAAGGGTATTGAAATATCTGCAGCCGAGCTTTCACAGGTGAAAGCAGCAGCTAACGGCAAGGTTAAAGAAATCTACAATAATAATGAGCTTGGGCTTGTTATTGTGCTTCAACACGGTGATTTTAAAACGGTTTACGGTAATCTTTCGACAGACAAACTGGTAAGTGTTGGTGACGAGGTTTATGCCGGTGACATTATAAGCGGAGTAGGTAAATCTAAGGGTGGAAAAACCTTTTTACATTTTGAAATGGAATACAAAGGTGTGGCTATCGACCCCGAACCGCTAATCAAAAGATAAAAAAAGGCCGCTAATGCGGTCTTTTTACATTTATGCGACAGGGTAAAAGCAAACACTAACGGAAAAGTTCAAGTGGTTCATACCTATAAATCCATGTTTTTTATCCAATTATTACTTGTTAAAAAATGCGATTTGCTATATGATAATATATAATGAAAATAAACTTTAGGAGGAAATTAACATGAAACTTCGTGACAAATTTTGGCTTTGGGGACATCCGGAAGGAAGATATAATGACGAGTTTGGAAATAACAGAGTATCAAGAATGACACCAATGGAGGCGTGCCTTTATCTGGGAGTGAAAAATACATATATGGTTCCGGTTGGTTGGGACATAAATATGCGCCAGTACAACAAATCTTTCACAACATTGCATGAGGTTGGTTGGGAATGCTGTAAAGCCAGCACGGATCCTGCACTTGTTGAACCTATATTAAAGGAAGCTGCAGATTTTCCGAATGTAAAAAGAATAGTTTTTGACGATTTTGCAGTTTATAATGCAAAACAATCGGTTGATGTCGGAAATCTATGGAAAGTAAAAGAACGCCTTAAAAATAATGAACCTCAGCCGATGGATATGTGGATGGTTGTTTACACTTGCGATTACGGTATGGATACAGCAGAGGATGAAGCTTTTGTAAAATTCCTTGAACCGTTTGACGGTGCTATTATGTGGACATGGGAAGAAAAAGACGTTCCGCTCATACCTGAAAAATGGGAAATCTTCAAAAAGATGACTCCTGGAAAAAGACGTCAGTTCGGATGCTATCTATGGAACTTCGGTGAAAAAAAGGAAGCTACAGGCAAAGCAGTTAAATGGCAGCTTGACTGGTATAGAGAAAAAATTCTTGCAGGTGAAGCTGAAGGTGTTGTTTTGCACACAAATACAATGGCTGACCTTGATCTCGAAGCTTACGATGCAGCTATCAAATGGATGAACGAACACGGCGACGAGGAAATTTAAAAAAGTTTAAAAAACGGCATAATATGCCGTTTTTTTCTTTACAAACAGTAAAGGGTGTGGTAAAATAACAAAGAGGTGAAAATATGATTTATAATAATATTTTGTTCCATAACGTGGATGAACTCAGACCTACTTCAAACGGAGTTAAAATCTGCAGATTTAAAGAAAATGTGCAGAAACACATCAATGAAAGAGGTCGAAGGATTGCGAATTTCTGCTGCGGCAGTGAGCTTCGCTTTGTAACCGATGCGAAAAATATACATATTACTTTTCTCACAAAGCTTGGTGGCGGAGTGACCGGATTCGGCACTTCAACAGTAACAATTTACTGCGGCGATTACTATCATACCATTAAGGAAATTCCTGACGGCGTGCTTACTACCATTGCTTTTGAACTTACTGAGTCGCTTATGAATATGCCTGATGAATTTTTTGAAGGTAACGTTTTTTCAAAAAATGTATGGAGAATTCATCTTGCAAACGGTAGTTTTGAATTTTGCGGTATAGACACATACGGCTTAGACATCAGGCCGCCGAGAGAGGATGAAATGCCGAAAACCACAATTTTATCCTATGGCTCGTCCATCTCGCACGGATGCTCGTCAGTAGCTAATACACAGTCTTATGTTAATACGTTTGCACGGCTCATGAAAGCGGATGTTCTGATAAAAGGGATTGCAGGCTCCTGCTGGGCGGAAAAGGAAATTGCTGATGATTTTGCAACAAGAGATGACTGGGATATTGCCCTCATGGAGATAGGCATCAATATGCTTGGCACCTTTGAACCCGAGGAGTTTAAAAACCGTTTTTGCTATTTTGCGGATGCCCTTTATAAAACCGGTAAAAAACTTATTTTTATGACTGTTCCGAGATATTATGCTTATTATGAAAAAGACGCATTAAACGGAAAAAGACTGCCCGAATATAATCGAATTATCAGGGAAAAGTGCAATCAGTTTGAATCGGACAGAGTGATTCTCCTTGAGGGGACAGAGCTTGTTAAAGAAACAAGCTATCTGATGTCCGAAAGACTGCATCCTTCGACTCACGGGCAGATTGATATGGGGTATAATTTATATAATTCTGTCAAGGACCGGATTAAGTAAAAAATTCAAACATATGAGGGCCGCTATTGTGCATTAACACAAAAAAATCAATAATTATTGTTCACATTGACGAAGTTATATAAAAACACTTGATATTTACAATATATATATGTATAATATATAATACAGAAATTATATAAGAATAGTTATTTTTTATTAAGTAACTAAATGGTTACAAATGGAAAAATCCACTTCTGGTTGATCATTTTTTTATAAAATATATTTATGGTTCAAATGTGGAATGATAATATATAAAAATGGGGAGGTGGACAGAATTAATAAGGAACAAGTTGGAAAAAGAATTGCAGAATTAAGAAAAAAGCATAACATTACGCAAATTGAGCTTGCAAGAAGACTGGGCATTACAAACAGGGCGGTTTCAAAATGGGAAAGCGGGATTTCCGCTCCGTCTATGGAAACCCTTTACAAGATTTGTAAATGCTTCAGCGTATCAACCGATTTTTTCATTATGGATAAACCAAATGAAAAAGATGATAAGGTTGTTACTGGTATGCAATCACTGAAAGAGCTTTACAGAATTGGTTTTGGTCCATCAAGCTCACATACTATGGGGCCCGAACGAATTTGCAGAGAATATAAAAAGCTGTATGAGGACGCCGATGAATTTAAGGTTATCCTATACGGGTCGCTTGCTCATACAGGTATAGGCCACGGGACAAATACTGTTGTGAAAAGGGTTCTCGGCAAAGTGCAGGTTGAATTTGACGGAATGACAACCGACCTTCCGCATCCGAACACAATGAAGCTTATTGCATATCAAAAGGGC
>JBAYOS010000125.1:0-5093 GCA_041678125.1 Monoglobales bacterium | reverse complement strand
TTTTTCACTCATACCATATTTTGTAACCATTTTGCGAGCCATCTCGGAAGCGCGCTCAATATCGTTTGAAGCTCCTGTTGAAATGTCGCCCAAAACGAGCTGCTCCGCAACACGTCCGCCCAGCAAAATGTTTATTGTTTCTATCATATATTTCTTGGTTACATAGTATTTATCCTCAGTAGGAAGATGCATTGTATACCCGCCCGCCATACCGCGGGGAATAATTGAAACCTCGTGAACGGGGTCTTGATCGGGGAAAAGACGTGTAACAACTGCATGACCTGCTTCGTGAATCGCAGTCAGACGTTTTTCCTTGTCGGACATCTTGCGCGATTTCTTTTCGGCACCCATCATAACCTTCATGAGAGCTATCTGAATGTCATCGTTGTCAATAGCGCTTTTTGATTTGCCCGCAGCAATGAGGGCCGCCTCATTCATAAGATTTTCAAGGTCTGCACCTGTAAATCCTGCGGTAGTTTTTGCAACCACCTTAAGGTCAACATCGGGGGCAAGAATTTTATTTTTGGAATGTACCTTTAAAATATCCTCTCGACCGCCGACATCAGGAGTATTTACAACAATCTGCCTGTCAAATCGACCGGGACGCAGGAGCGCCGGATCTAAAATGTCAGGCCGGTTGGTTGCGGCAATAATTATTATACCTTCGTTTACACCGAAACCGTCCATTTCAACAAGCAGCTGGTTAAGAGTTTGCTCGCGCTCATCGTGTCCGCCGCCGAGACCTGCGCCTCTGTGACGGCCGACAGCGTCAATTTCGTCAATAAAAATAACAGACGGAGTGGATTTTTTCGCTTCTTCAAAAAGGTCACGGACTCTGGCAGCACCAACGCCCACAAACATTTCAACGAAATCCGAACCACTGATGCTGAAGAAGGGTACACCCGCTTCGCCTGCAACAGCTTTTGCAAGAAGGGTTTTACCTGTTCCCGGAGGACCTACAAGCAGTACGCCTTTGGGGATTCTTGCGCCGAGCTTTGTGTATTTATCTGGAGATTTAAGAAAATCAACAATTTCTTCAAGGTCTGCTTTTTCCTCATCTGCACCTGCAACATCATCAAAAGTAACCTTTCTTCCGAGGTTGGAAATGGTTTTTGCGCGGCTTTTGCCAAAGTTCATTACTTTGCCTCCGCCGCCTCCGCCCTGCATCTGACGGAAAATAAAGAACCAGAAAACCACAAGCAGTACCGCAAAAATGAGATAGGGAAGCATAGAAAGCCACCAAGGAGCAGTAACAGGGGATGGGGTAGTAAATTTAAAATCCGGGTTCTGAGCAACAAGATCCTTTATTTCCTGAGTTGCGAATATTAAAAACAGGTCAACAGAGGGAATTTCAACGACCATTTCGTTGCCGCCTGTTAAGGTTGCAATAGCCCTATTATCCTCGAGAACAAGCTCCGAAACCTCCTGTTTATCAAGGCTGCGTATAAGGTCGCTCATAGTATGCTGCTCAACGGTCGGCTGAGTGCCCATAAGGGCATAAACTATGATAAGTATTACAAAAAGTAATACGTAAAAACCAATGTTTTTAAAGTTTTTCTTCAAAATTAATCACTCTCCTTCGGTGGCGATGTCAAATTATTATTTTTTATATATTTCAGGCTTCAAAACACCAATATAAGGAAGATTACGATATTTCTCGTCATAATCAAGACCGTAACCCACAACAAATTCGTTGGGAATTTCAAAACCGACATATTCAGCGGAAATGTCAACCTCACGACGCTCAGGCTTATCAAGCAGAGCGCACATACTGACAGATAAAGCACCCTGGTCTTTAAAATATTTTTTTAGAAATACATATGTATTTCCCGAGTCAATGATGTCCTCGATAACGAGTACATGTTTACCTTCAACTTTAGAATCCAAAGGATATTTGAAGGTTATTTTTGCGGAAGAGGTAGCACCTGAACCGTAACTGGATACTCTGAGAAAGTTAATTGTTGTATGAAAATCAATTTCGCGGACAAGGTCTGCATAAAAAATGAAAGACCCTTTAAGTACGGAAACCAGAACACAATCCTTGTTCCTGTAATCTTCGGAAATTTTTTGTGCAAGTTCTTTAACTCTCTTTGCAAGCTGCTCTCTTGTTAAAAGAATGGTTTTGATGTCGCTATTCATTAGTATACTCCTTATTTGAAATATTTAAAACAAAGGTTTTGTCATTTTTTGCAGTATCAGTGGATAAATCACTTTTTTCTATACCAAAAACATAAATTATTTCACCGTTTACGGTCAAAAGAGGTATTTTATCTCGCGCTGACGCGGGAATTTTTTTGTCGATAAATAGGTCGCTTAATTTTTTCGTCATTCCGCGTATTTTTATTTTGTCTCCCGCTCTGCGTGAACGGACTTGGATATCCGCATGCCGCGGAAGATAAAAAGAAATTTCGGCTTTTTTCTCATTTGAGGCTTCGATAATATAGCTCTCAAGCTCAATATATGATTGGGGAGTAATATCATAGCAGAAGCCTTCGGGCAATTCTTCAAGTGCAGATAACATGCCTCCTGACAGCTCAACTACTCCCATAGGGACATCAAAACGTTTGCCGAAACTGCCCTTTTTTATTTGGTCTACAATCATATTTATGTGCTTATATTCAGCAGATAATCCCGCATTACTGCAAATCCTTGCAATAATTCTATACAAAATTGCATCGTCAAAGGATGAAATTTCGGAAATTGGAACAGCACTTTTTTTGCCGACAATTTTGTCTATTTTATCTTCAAAATATTTTTTATCCTTAAGCATAAGGTCGCTTAAATCCGAAAATGCAGATAAAATATTTATGTTATATTCCGTCAGAAGCGGGATTAGCTCATGGCGGATTTTGTTGCGCGTGTAAACCATTTTCAGATTCGAAGAATCGGTTATATAAGGCAAATTATGCTCGTGGCAGTAGTCTTCAATTTCCTCACGACAGCAGCCCAGCAGCGGCCTTATAATATTTCCGCGTGATTTCGGTATGCCCGCAAGACCGTTTGTGCCGCAACCTCTTATAAGGTGCATTAAAATTGTTTCGGCATTGTCATTTTTATTGTGGGCAGTAGCAATTTTTTCTATATTGTGTTCGCTTGCAACTCGGCTGAAAAATTTATATCTTTCGTTTCTGCCCGCAGTTTCTTCCGAAACTTTCGAGGATTTTGCAATTTCAGCAATATTTACGCGGCAGGAAAAGAAAGGAATGTCATATTCTTTGCAAAAGCTTCTTGCAACATTTTCATCTCTGTCCGCTTCATCTCCGCGCAACATATGATTAAGGTGTGCGGCGGAAACATTATAGGACAGGCTTTTCAAAATGTGCAGCAGGCACATTGAATCTGCTCCGCCTGAAAAGGCAACTAAAACAGAGTCGTTTGGGTCTGTAAGAGAATTTGCCGATATAAACTTTTTTACTTTTTCAGCAAGCATATTTTCTAACCTTCAAATTTTCTGTTGATAGATACAAAGCGCGTAATTTCAGGATTCCAAAGCAGGTCAATTGAGCAGCATGCGCCGTTTCTGTGTTTTGCAATGGTACATTTTGCGATGTTGCTTGTTTTTTCTTCACCGTCTTCGGAATGCTCTTTCGTTTCTCTGTCCGAATGGAGAAACATAACAATATCTGCGTCCTGCTCAATAGCGCCCGACTCACGCAGGTCGCTCAGCATTGGCTTTTTGTCCTCACGCTTTTCAGTCGCTCTGGAAAGCTGGGAAAGTGCAATAACAGGTACATTCAGCTCTTTTGCAAGAATTTTTAGCGAACGGGAAATTTCGGAAATCTCCTGTTGACGGTTTTCCGAACGTTTGCTGCCCTGCATAAGCTGGAGATAGTCGATAACTATAAGACCAAGCCCATGCTCAAGCTGGAGTTTTTGGGCTTTTGCCCTTATATCTGTTATTGAAATACTTGATGTATCATCTATATAAAGCGGGGCTTTAGAAAGCTTACCCACTGCATTGGCAAGTATCGGCCAGTCCTTTTCATTTAGATTTCCTGTACGGATTTTGTCGCCGGGAATCAGTGATTCCGACCAAATAATCCTATTACCGAGCTGTTCCTTTGACATTTCAAGGTTAAAAACAGCTGTGGGGACATTGGCGTGTATTGCGGCATACTGTGCAATATTCATAGCGAAACTCGTTTTACCCATACCCGGGCGCGCCGCAATAATTATAAGCTCAGACGGGTGAAATCCGTTTGTAACTGCATCAAGGTCGGAAAATCCTGATGGAACACCGTTTACCTTACCCTTGTTTAAGCTGAGCTGTTCAATCTGTTCAAAGGTACTTACAAGAACGTCTTTAATATGATAAAGACCTGACATATTACGATTTTGAATAACATCGTAAATACATTTTTCCGCAGTTCCCATAATGACGCTTATATCATCGTCGCCCTCGTAGCTCATATCGGCTATGGTGTTTGCGGCGGAAATAAGCTTTCTGAGAGCAGATTTATCAGCAACAATCTTTATGTACGCCTTTAAATTCTGTGTTGTAGGCGTGACAATAGCAAGGCGGGCAAGATAATCATAGCCGCCTATTGCATCAAGATTTTTACCGAGCTCTTTTGTGACAGTGATACTGTCAACAGGCTCGCCTCTGTTCCACAGGTCAAGCATGGCAGAGTATACCAGCTTGTTCTGGGGAACGTAAAAATCGTCGGGTGATAAATTTTCTGCGATTGTAATCAGACTTTGCGGGTCAACAAAGACGCATCCTAAAATGGACTGTTCGGCTTCATTATTAAATGGCAAAGTTCTTATGTTGAAGTTATCTTCCACGGGATTCACCTCAAAAAAGTTATTTATTGGGCAGTAACTGAAACCTTAAGCTCGGCAGTAACCTTTGGGTGAAGCTTTATCGGGAGCTTAAATTCTCCTGTAGATTTAATCGGTTCGGAAAGTATGATTTTCTTTTTATCTACAACTATATGATGAACCATTTTAAGTTTTTCTGCAATTTCAGAAGTTGTAACCGCACCGAAAAGCTTGCCGTTTTCACCCGCTTTTGCAGATACGGACACTGTTACAGCGGCAATTTTTTCCGCCAGTGCGGTAGCCTCGTCAAGCTCCTTTTGTTCACGGAAACT
>JBAYOS010000124.1:0-5244 GCA_041678125.1 Monoglobales bacterium | reverse complement strand
TCACGGAAACTTTGTGAGTCCTGCTGACCCTTAAGTTCGTTTAACGCCGCTTTTGTCGGTTCGACGGCAAGCCCTCTAGGAAGGAGAAAGTTGCGCGCATAACCGTCGCTGGCATTTATTATATCACCTTTTTTACCCTGACCTTTAACATCTTTTAAAAGAATTACTTTCATATTAAGTTCCATTGCCTTTCTGCTCACAAAATATAACTGTTTTTCCACCTTATCTGTGAGCGGATAAGGTGCGATATACGGATTATTCTTTTCTTGTATCTTCGATATATCTGTCTATTGCTTCCTTGAGCTGACAAACTGCATCAGACATGGAGCAGGTAAGCTGAGCACCCGCTATCATGCCATGACCGCCGCCCCCAAGCTTTTCAAGGATAAACTGAACGTTTATGCCGCCGATAGATCTGCCGCTGATGTAAATTATTTTATTGTCCGAGCAGAGAACAAAAGAAGCAGCAATTCCCTCAAGCTCAAGCATTTCGTCAGCAGCAGCCGCTGCGATTGACTGAATGTCCTCGTGCTTTGAATCGGAGATGGCTATAGCAATCTGATTTTTATAGATTTTGCCCGAACGGACAATATCCGTTCTGAGCTTATACACATCGGGACCGCTTTGGAAAAGTAGTTTGATATTTGACGGATTTACGCCCTTGCGGCGCAGATAAGCCGCCGCTTCAAAGGTTCTGATACCTGTTTTAAATGTAAAGCTTTTTGTATCAAGCTCTATTCCTGCATAAAGAGCCTCTGCAATAAACGGAGTTATTGTTGAACCGTCATTGATATATTGAAGCAGCTCCGTAACCATTTCACAGGCGGAAGATGCCGAAGGCTCGTGGTATGTGAGGGTGGCATCATCAATAAAGTCGGAGCTTTTTCTGTGATGGTCGATTACAACAATATTTTCAGCTTTTTCAATAAGCTCGGGACATTCTGTAATAGATGCTCTGTAGACATCGACAACGATAATAAGTGTTCCCGGAGTAACCATATCAAGAGCTGTCTCTTTATTGATAAATGAGTGTATAATGCTTGACGCTTTGCAACGGTCAAAAAGCTTTCTTGTGTTATAAACCATTGACTCGGCAAGTATATAAGCAGGTTTACCCATACCTGCAGCGGCGGAGTGCATTGCGAGAGTGGAACCGAAAGAGTCAAGGTCTGTGTTTTTATGCCCCATTATAATAACCTTGTCAGCCTGAGCGATAAGATGGCTTAAAGCGCCTGCCATAACCCTTGTTTTAACCCTGGTATATTGTTCAACATCCTTGCTGTTTCCGCCGAAATAGGTGAATTTCGCAGGATCCTTAATGACCGCCTGGTCGCCGCCTCTGCCAAGTGCCATATCAATAGCCTTGCGTGAGAAAGCTTCGTTTTCCGCAAAGGTTTTACCGTCTACACCGATTCCTATACTTGCGGTAGGTGAAATCTGATTCCCGCGGTTAAGCGATTTTATTTTTTCAAGCACCTCGAACTTATTTGCCTTGAATTTGTCAAGCTGCTCATTTTCAAATATTATAAAGTATTTGTCGCGTTCAATGCGTTTTACGATACCGTTTGCCTGGCGCGCCCATTCGGAAATGATATGCTCAATTTCCCCCGCAAGAACGGTTTTCATATTGTCGGGAGTGTTTTTCATTACCTCTTCATAGTTATCCACGATGACGCTTGCAACAACGGGACGCGTATTCTGGTAAGATTCTTTCAGCTGAACGTGAGCGGTTTCGTCAATCCAGTAAAGAATCGAAGAAATCTCACTTGAATTTGAGGAAATGGGGTTTACAAGTACGCGATAGGTTTTATCGCCGACGTTAATCATAAGATTCGAGGAGGACTCGGTAAACTTTGAAAGGTCCGTTTCTTCGCCGATAATGCTTTTTATATTATTGTCAAAAACATCATTTATCCCGAAAAGAGATGCAAACTTATCGTTATACCAAACGATTGCCCCGTCTGCCCGTATCAGCGACAAGGGGAGCGGGAAACGAAGCAATGAGTCCTTGCTTGTTGAATCTGTATGAAAAGAGAGCATACGGATATATTCCAAAATATCCTTTTCTCTCTTTGATTCGCGAATAAAGCTATAGACGGTCAAAGCTATCCAGACTGCAAAACCGATAGCAGAAGCGACTGCCGAATCACTTACAATAAGCGGCAGCAGTGCAAGTAAAAACAGTACACCTAAAAACAGTGCTGTATTGGACGCGAACATCTTTGAAAAAGTTTTATTATTCATTTTGAAACACTCCGTTTTCAAAGCCTGATTTTTTTCTTCTTTGTAAATTATTATTATACTACATTTTGGTATAAACAGTCAAGTTTTATTTTCCCCCGAAGATTCTGATCTTAAGCCTGTAATTAAAAAGAGAATCGAGTATTCCCAAAAACATTGCAATGAGAATCGGATTTAATAAATAGAAATACAGGGACAAAATACTGAAGAAAATTATCCCCAGCAAATATATCACTGCTCTTGCAATAACGGGTTTCACACGGCGTTTCAAGAAAAAGTCGATAAGTGAAAAGCCGCAAAGAGTAAACAGTACCGACAAAAGCATAAACAAATTTGCCGAAAGTCCCGAAACAAATGCGCTATTGCTCGTCTGTGCAAAGTGTGAAGCCACCGCAATGACGGATAAGAAAAAAGGTGCGTGAATTTCCGAAAATGATGGTACATGGGTGAAAATTTCATTTCCCCTTACAAGTCGGTTACCTGTCTTTAACGTAAAATATGAAATCAGGGAAAACGTTGAGAGAAGTATTGACGGAGCAAGTATTCTCAGATTTTCAAAATAAAGTCCGGTTGCTTTATTTAAATATTCGACTATGGAGGGATCTGTCCCCGCCGGAAGCGACTCTGACATTGCTTTTATGCTGTCTGCGGTGGAATCCTCAAATATGTTTATAATGTCTGAAATAAAGGTTCTGCCGTAAAAAAAGTAGGCGAGTGCCAAAAGAGCCAGATATACCATCATTCCTGACAGAACAGCAGTTTTTACCGATGATTTTTGCCTCAATGCAAAGTAAATTCCGAGAGCTGACAAAAGTGAAAGTGACGGAAAAATTACAGCCGCGGTTACCGCTGCCGAAAATGTCATGCTATTTATTTGCATAAAGTAAATAATAATCCCTGCAAAAGCTGCCGAAAAGACAGAATATAAAAAACTCCATTTTGCAGATATAGCAACGTAAAGTGCCGCGGAAAATATCAGCAAAACCGGCATAAGTATAAATGACTCGGGCAGCAGTGCAACCGATAGGGTTGATAAAATAAAAAATAAAGTTAGTTTAAGTATGTTCATTATAATGCCTTTCTAAATAACCTCAACCGCAGTTGAAATAATATTCTTTCTTCCGAAACTTTCAAAATCAACAGTCAGAATTGTCATCTTTGAAGATGCGTCAACAGCCGCAATAGTGCCTTTGCCGAACTTTTTGTGCATTACGGATGTGCCGACAGAATAACTTTTCGTGTCGGAAAAGGTGTTCTCCGCATACGAAGGAGGCACAAACTTTTTGACGGGGCTCGGCGCTCTGGAAGAAATTTCGAAGGTCTGCTCGGCCAGTGAGCGGAAAGGTTTTTCAAACTCAATAATATCCTGAGGAAGTTCGGAAATAAACCTTGACGGGTCGTTCTGCATAATTCTGCCGAAGGAAAGTCTTCGTCTTGCATGGGAAATAAACAGTCTGACTTTTGCTCGGGTAACTGCAACATAACAAAGCCGGCGTTCCTCCTCAAGCTTTGATATATCGGTTGAAAAGGGATCGGTTTTTGGGAAAAGCCCTTCCTCTAAACCGACAATGAAAACATAAGGATATTCAAGCCCTTTTGCGGCATGAACCGTCATCAAAGTAACCGCGTTTGCGTCATCGTCGGAAACGTCGGTATCTGTGATAAGAGATGTATATTCAAGAAAGTCGGACGGGGTAATGATATTTTCGGTCTGCTCAAGCTCCACCGCCATTGACACAAGCTCTTCGATATTGTCGATTCTTGTTTTTGCGTCAACCTCGCCCTCTTTCTCATACTCCTCTATCAGCCCGGTGCGCTCGATAAGCTCTTTTATAATTTCCGCCGCCGAATGGTCCGACGCGTAGTCGGTAAGCCCCGAAATTAAACTGTAAAATTCAGCCAGCTTAGTCCTTGCCTTTGAAAGCTCGGCATAGTCGGGGGAGGAGAGAATTTCCAGCATGCACTTTCCCTCGGTTGCCGAAAGCGCCTCTAAAGACGCAAGAGTTGCCTCTCCTATACCTCGCTTGGGGAAATTGATTATTCGTTTTAAACTGACATTATCCTGTGGGTTTACAATAAGCTTAAGATATGCCAATACATCTTTGATTTCTTTTCGTTCATAGAACCTCAGACCACCGATAATTTTGTATGGAATACCGCTTCTGACAAGCGCATCCTCAATTATTCGCGACTGCGAATGGGTTCTGTATAAAACCGCAAAGTCGGAGTATCCGACATTCTCCGAACAAAGTGAGGTTATATGCGAAATAATCCTGTCCGCTTCGTCACGGTCGTCTGCCGCCTCGTAACAATGGATTTTTTCACCCTCGCCGCTGCTTGTCCAAAGAGTTTTGCCCTTGCGGTTTTTGTTGTTGGCAATTATGCTGTTTGCACCGTCAAGAATATTCTTTGTGGAACGGTAATTCTGCTCAAGTCTTATTACCGTGCAGTCGGGGAAGGAGTGTTCAAAATCAATGATATTGCGGATATCTGCACCCCGCCAACCGTAGATTGACTGGTCGTCATCACCTACGACACACAGATTCCTATGATTTGAGGAGAGCAGAGAAATAAGCTCATACTGTGCGCGGTTGGTATCCTGATATTCGTCAACTAAAACATGATTAAATTTGTTTGCGAAATATTCGCGTACATCATCGAACTTTTTGAAAAGCTTTATGGTAAGGTTTATAATATCGTCAAAATCGACAGCGTTATTTTCCATAAGATATCGCTGATAAGTTTTATACACCCTTGCAACATCTGCCGCTTTTGCCGAATCGGCTGTGCGCTCAAACTCGTCGGGTTCGATAAGAGAGTCCTTTGCTCTGCCGATATATGCAAGAATTTCTTTCGGAGGCAGAAATTTTTCAGAAATATTAAGTCTTGTCAGGCACATTTTAACAAGTGTAATCTGGTCAGCGGTATCATAGATTACAAAATTACCTGTGTATCCGCCCAGTTTATCAATATGCCGCCTGAGGATTTTCATACAAACCGAGT
>JBAYOS010000123.1:0-5273 GCA_041678125.1 Monoglobales bacterium | reverse complement strand
TTGCAAACATATATGAAGATTCAGGCATTGTCTGATGGAAAGCCGTGTCAAAAACTGCTACCATAGGAACGTTCATTGCTTTTTCACAAGCTTCAATACCGATAAGGTTTGCAGGATTGTGAAGAGGAGCAAGATCAAAGCATTTTCTGATGCTTTCTTTTACACTGTCATCAATAATAACCGAGCCTTTGAAGAATTCACCGCCGTGAACAACTCTGTGGCCGACTGCCGCAATTTCGTCAAGCGAAGAAATAACACCGTGATCACTGTCGCAAAGAGCATCAAGCACAATCGATATTGCTACCTGGTGATTTTCGATAGGTTTTTCAAGTACAAAATCATCTTTGCCCGTCGGTTTATGTTTTAAGAAAGAGCCGTCAATACCGATTCTTTCACAGTTACCTTTTGCCATTACATTTTGTGTCGCCATATCAATAAGCTGATATTTAAGTGATGAGCTCCCTGCGTTTATAACTAATACTTTCATCTTTTTCCTCCTGTTATTTACCCTGCGCCTGAACGGCTGTAATTGCAACAACGCCCACAATATCAAGTGCGCTGCAGCCTCTGGACAGGTCATTTATCGGCATTGAAATACCTTGTGTGATAGGTCCGTAAGCTTCCGCTTTTGCAAGTCTTTGAACGAGTTTGTAACCGATATTACCTGCATCAAGGTCAGGGAATACGAGTACGTTTGCTTTACCCGCAACTGATGAATCGGGAGCCTTTGATGCGCCGATTGATGGAACAATAGCGGCATCAAGCTGGAGTTCACCGTCAACTTTTATATCAGGATTTTCTTTTTTACAAATTCTTGTTGCTTCAACCACTTTGTCAACATCGGCGTGCCTAGCGCTGCCCATTGTTGAATGAGAAAGCATAGCAACAATTGCTTCTTCTTCTGCAAGAATTTCGAAGGATTCAGCTGAGCAAGCTGCAATAGCCGCAAGTTCTTCTGCGCTGGGGTTCTGGACAAGTCCGCTGTCCGCAAAAATAAATGTACCGTTAGCACCGTATTCGCAATCAGGAACTACCATTACGAAGAACGCCGAAACAAGCTTCACACCCGGTTTTGTCTTGATAATCTGAAGGCTGGGTCTTAATGTGTCACCTGTTGAATGGCAGGCACCTGACACAACGCCGTCAGCGTCGCCCGCTTTTACCATCAGACAAGCATAATACATATAATCGCCAAGCGCGGTTTTTTTCGCGTCCTCATAAGTAAGACCCTTTGACCTTCTAAGTTCAACAAAAAGATTTATATAATCTTCCGTTTTCTCATAAGTAAACGGGTCAATGACTGTTGCCTTTGAAATGTCAAGTCCCTTGCCGTTTTCGGCAATCTGCTCGGGCGTACCGATAATTATGATATTTGCAATGTCCTCTTTAAGTATCATTTCTGCGGCCTCAAAGATTCGCCTGTCCATAGATTCGGGCAGAACGATTGTCTTCTTGTCCTGTCTTGCCCTTTCCTTTATCCTTGTAAGAAAGTCGCTCATTTGTATATGCACTCCTTTAAATAATTATTACACATTTGTTTTTAACCTTATACATTATACATCTAATTTTTACATTTTTCAAGGGTAAATTTAAATTTCATTTCATTTTTTGACAATTTTTTTCATTTTTTTGTGAAAAACTATCATTCTCAGACATTTACAGCCTGTCCACGAGTAGTATGTATGCAAAAAATGAAGGGAAGGCTAATAAAAATTAACCTCCCCCTATTTCTTAAACCTCAATCCTTTTAAAATTATACCCCTGACTTTTTAAAAACTCCAAAATCTCCGGCAGCATTTTTGCAGTTATATCTTTTCTCGCACTGTCGTGCATCAAAATCACAACGTCACCTGTATCTGTGCAATATTTCTTTATTTCCTGCATACACCGCTGTTTTGAAAAAGGTTTCCCGTCAGCATCACCGTTTAGTGCGGTCCAGTCAACAAATTTATATCCCATTTCTGCCGCTATATCCCGATATTTGTGCTTCCATTCATCCCTTGAACCGCCCGGAAATCTCAGCAGTTTTACAATTTTTTCTTTGCCGATTATATCACCCACAACCTCTTCCCACTTCATAAGTTCGTTTATAAACTCTTCCCTCGTGCCATAGACCTCTTTATAAACGTGGCTGTAGCTGTGGTTGCCGATGGTGTGTCCCTCGGCGAAAACCCTTTTTAAAATTTCTGGGTTTTGCTCCGCTTCCTCACCAAGCACAAAAAAGGTAGCCTTTGCATCATAGGCTGCAAGTGCGTCAAGAATCAACTCGGTATTTTTCGTCGGACCGTCATCAAAAGTGAGATATGCGGTTTTTTCAGGCGAATCCTTACTGTTTTTTATAAGCTTTGGAGTGAGATTCGCCTCTGACACGTCAGCATCTGCGCCAACGCTGATAACATAGTCAACCGCCTTATCATTTGTTGAAACAAGGGTAAAAAAGGCTGCGACAAAAGCAACAAGTGCCGCCGCCAAAATATATTTCCGCTTTATTATCAGAAACATTATTTCCCTCTTTTCAACACATTATTTATTATTTTCCACTCCTGATTTTAAAGTCAGCTTTCTTTTTAACTTTTTCCTTACCATTATATGTATATTCCGCTTTAAATAACAAAATTATATTTGTTCCCGAAATTTAGTCTATTGTAATGGTTTCTCCCGATTTTATCATATATGGTCTTTTATCGACATCAAACCACACGTCAGTAAGCGTGGGGTTGTAAACAGTATTACCGTCAGCACTGTATATTAGTGAATTATATGCCTCAACATACTCGAAGATTTCCATATTTGTTGCAAACCAAATTTCGTCACTCTTTGAAAACTTGTCACAAACCTCTTCTATAAGCTCCCAGTTGTTATCCCTGTCAAACTCATAGCTGTGTCCCCACAAATAGAAGAGTCTCGGATAACGGACCGCCGCATACATTTTTTCCGATAGGTAGAAATAATAATTCTGTTAAACTCCTTTTCAAGCTCAATTCTGCAGTCAAGCACCTCCCTTATTCCCTCGATAGGACGAATTACACCCTCTCCCCTATGGATATATCGGTGAACTGCAACCTCGTGACCCTTAGACAGTATGTAATCCGCAACCTCTTCCTTAGTAATCCCATGCTCTCCTCTTAATGTAAGACTATTTAAATTAAATGTACCCTTCAAATTGTACTTTTTCAAAATTTCAGAAAATCTGATATCCTTTTTTACACCGTCATCATAACTGAATGTAACCGCCTTCCCTTTCCCGCCGGGAAATCTTAAAAACTTGTACCTGTAACTCATAATAATCCTCCATTCGAAAGAAGTCTGTTATTATCCTCAACCATATCACAAATTAATTCTTTTTCAACATTTTTTTACAGTGTGTGCATAAAAATATTCAAAGGGGGAATTATCTTGAAAATAAAAAAATTTTTTGTTTGCTTTTTCCTGGTTTTACTGCTGATTTTCACCTGTTCATGCGGTACCCAGACCTCAGGAAATGTGTCGGAAAACCTAAACCGAAGAAAAATGTGTTGGGGACTTAAACGCAATCCCGGCGGGGTACCTGATATCAATCCGGGCGAACTGGAAATATTAAGTGCATATGACGGCATATACCTCGGGGATACTAAGACAAAATCACTTTATCTCACATTTGATGAAGGATATGAAAACGGCTATACCGCCCGGATTTTAGATATACTGAAAAAATACAATGTCCCCGCCTGTTTTTTTGTTACGGGCCCATATTTAAAAAAAGAGACCGACCTTATTTTTCGTATGGTAAATGAAGGCCACGATGTGGGTAACCATACAGTAAACCACCCGAGCATGCCTTCTCTGTCCGAGGAAGAGATTGAGCAGGAGCTTTTGGGTCTTGAGAGAATTTTTTTCGAGAACACGGGAAAAACAATGAAATTCCTGCGCCCTCCAATGGGAGAGCATAGCGAGAAAAGTATGTACTGTTCTAAAAAGTTGGGATACAAAACAGTGTTCTGGACCATTGCCTATGAAGACTGGAATGTTGACAAGCAGCCGAGTAGCGAATTTGTTTACAAATCGGTTATGGATAATCTTCATAGCGGAGCCGTAATTCTCATGCATGCAGTATCAAAAACAAATGCCGAAACTCTTGAAAGAATTATTGTTGATGCAATAAAACAGGGATACACCTTCAAATCACTCACCACAATAACTACTTAATCGTTTAAGCAATTTTCTGTTGAATTAAATATTATATTATGGTATATTTTTTGTAAGGATAAACTATCAGGAGGAATATTATGACGAAATATTTCGGAACGGACGGCGTCAGAGGCGTTGCCGGCAGTTTTCTTGATGCAACGCTTGCCTGCAACCTCGGCCGTTTTTCAGCATATGTATTATCGGAAAAAAATACGAAAAAAATCCGAATAGTTATCGGCAAAGACACCAGAATTTCAAGTGATATGCTTGAAGCCGCGTTTATTTCAGGAGCACTTTCGCAGGGAGCGGATGTGATTCAGCTGGGTGTAATCCCTACGCCTGCGGTGTCTTATATCACCAAAAAAACAGGTGCGGATTCAGGTGTTGTCATTTCAGCATCTCACAACCCTATGAAATATAACGGGATAAAGTTTTTCAGCTCTAAGGGCGAAAAATTAAGTGATGCATTAGAGGAAGAAATTGAAGAATATTTAAACGGTAAAAAAACCGTTGAAAATGTGTTGACCGGTGAGAATATCGGCAGATTAAGCAGTCTTGCGGATGCCTGCGATGATTATTTAAATCATTCTATTTCTGCTGCGGGCTGCACTCTTGACGGTATGAAAATTGCAATTGACTGTTCAAACGGGGCAAACTCATTTATCGCTCCCAAGGCATTTAAAAAGCTTGGTGCGGAGGTTTTCGTTAAATCCGCTTCCCCTGATGGCATCAACATAAACGCCGGCTGCGGCTCGGTTCATATTGACAGTCTTTCAGAATTTGTGCGTTCTTGCGGTGCAGATGTCGGAATTGCCTTTGACGGAGACGCAGACAGGGTTCTTGCAGTTGATGAAAACGGCGACGTCTTAAGCGGCGACGTGCTGATTGGGCTTATCGCCATAGACTATAAAAAAAGCGGTATTTTAGGTTCCGCTCCCGTTGTGGGAACCGTCATGAGCAATATGGGTTTGTCGCTGTCGCTCAAAAAACACGGTATTGGCTTTGTTGCCGCAAAGGTCGGCGACAGATATGTTTATGAGAAAATGACGGAGCTGGGCAGCGTTATAGGCGGCGAGGAATCGGGACATATTATTTCAACTCTTTAT
>JBAYOS010000122.1:0-5285 GCA_041678125.1 Monoglobales bacterium | reverse complement strand
CAAAAAGCGTACTGGCATATTTTTCTTATTATATTATACCACAGGTTTTAAAAAATTCAAGTATTATTATTTTGTGTGGAAATTTTACTTGAAAAAACAGCCGCTTTATGATATAATGTATGGTAGCTGTAACTGAAGGGAGATGACGGCTTTAAAATATGGAAAATGTGTATGAAAAACTGCGCCGCCACGTACTTTCAGCGGGCAAAACAAAAAAGGCTTACACTAAAGCTTACGGGTGTGCGCAAAACGAAGCGGATATGGAAACTCTCCGCGGAATGATTGAAATAATGGGCTATGAATTTACGGACGATCAGTCGGAGGCAGACCTTATAACGATAAATACCTGCGCGGTTCGCGAGGGCGCGGAGGACAGGATTTACGGGAATGTGGGCGCCTTTAAAAAGCTTAAGGAGAAAAACCCCGACCTTATAATCGTTGTTTCAGGCTGTATGACTCAGCAGGAAAAAACGGTGGAAAAATTGAAAAACTCATACCCTTATGTTGATATAGTTTTCGGTACTCATGGGATTGAGAAATTTCCCGAAAGGCTTTTGAGGCGGCTTGAAACAGGGAAAAGAATCTTGGAAATAGAAGAGAAAAGCGAGATTGTCGAGGGGCTTCCCATGAAAAGAAAAGAGGGAGCTTCGGCAAATGTCAGCATAATTTACGGATGCAACAATTTCTGCAGCTACTGTATTGTTCCCTATGCAAGAGGAAGGGAACGGTCAAGAAGTTGGGAAAGCATTGTATCTGAAATAGAGCAGCTGGCGAAAAAAGGCGTAACTGAAATAACACTTCTCGGGCAAAACGTAAATTCCTATGGAAAGGATCTTGAGGGCGGCATAAATTTTGCTCAGCTGCTTAGAAAAATAAATGAAATTGAGGGAATAAAACGAATCCGCTTTATGACCTCTCACCCGAAGGACTTAAGCGACGAGCTTATACTTGCGATGGCGGAGTGCGATAAGGTTTGCAAACAGCTTCATCTGCCTGTTCAGGCGGGCAGCAACCGCGTTTTAAGGGATATGAACAGAAAATACACGAGAGAAGATTATCTTGCGCTTGTGGACAGAATCAGAAAGGCAATACCCGATATTACGCTTACCACGGATATTATAGTGGGATTTCCAAATGAAACAAAAGAGGAATTTGAAGATACGCTCGATATTGTAAAAAAGGTCAGGTATGACGGAATTTTCAGCTTTATTTATTCAAAGAGGAGCGGAACGCCTGCGGCAAAGATGCCGGATGTGACGCCCGAAAAGGAAAAGAGCGAAAATCTCACAAGACTGCTTGAGGTTCAGAAGGAAATTCAGCTTGAAATAAACAAAACATATTTGGGAAAAACCTTGGAAGTTCTTGTTGACGGAACAAGCAAAACAGACGAGCAGCTTTTAAGCGGCAGAACAGAGGGCGGGAAAATCGTTCATTTTGCGGGCGAAAAAGATCTTGTCGGCAAATATGTAAATGTAAAAATTACTTCTGTCAAATCATTTTATTTGACGGGTGAAATAGTATAAAAAGGAGAATAAAAAATGAATGTAATTGAACTGGCAAAACAGCTGGGCGAAGCACTTTCGGGCAGCGAGGAATTTATTAGATACAGAGCGGCGGATGAGGCATATCATTCGGATAGTGAGGCTTTAAGACTTGCTGACGAATACGGGAAAAAGAGCGAGGAGCTTGCAAAAGAGCTTTCGAAAGACGGAATTACCCCTTCGGAAATGATAAAAATCCGTCAGCAGATGTCCGCCGAATATGGCGCGCTTTGCCTGAATCCTGTTATAAAAGAGTTTATTGATTCAAAACAGGCGGCAGAAAATCTTTTGTCTGAAGTAAACAGCATAATTCACTTTTATGTGACCGGCGAAGAGGAGCAGCCGGGCGGATGCTCGGGCAGCTGTTCTTCCTGCAGTGGATGTCACTAATCTGTAAGCTTACCCATTTTTGACAAGGAGTGTTTATAATTGCCTTACACACCAATGATGCTGCAATATTTTGAAATAAAAGAACAATATAAGGACTGCATCCTTTTCTACCGACTGGGCGACTTTTATGAAATGTTTTTCGAAGACGCAAAGGTTGCATCGGCAGAGCTTTCTTTAACCCTTACGGGCAGAGATTGCGGCATGGAGGAGAGGGCGCCAATGTGCGGCGTTCCCTTTCACAGCTGTGAAGGATATATCGCAAAGCTTGTATCAAACGGTCATAAGGTTGCAATTTGTGAGCAGACCGAGGACCCTGCGCAGGCTAAGGGTATTGTAAAACGTGAGGTTATAAGAGTTGTAACCCCTTCAACAATAATCAGCGATTCCGCGGTTGAGAGGAGCCGAAACAATTTTCTTATTTCGGTTTACAAGGAAGAGGGGGAGCTTGGAGTTGCATTTTTGGACTTTTCAACGGGCGAATTTTTTGCAACCGAGATAAAAGACGAAATTTACCACGCCTTAAACGGCGAGGTATCAAGACTTATGCCATCCGAGGCTCTTATATCTCCCGAGGCGGCAGAGGATGATAATATTACAACGCTTCTTGAAAATGCAGGATGCTTAACAACAATCGACAGCTATGATTATTTTAAACTGAGCGGAGAGGATGTTGACAAACACTTTGCGGGCAAGTGCGAAATAAGAGAAAATAATCTCACAAAAAAAGCAATCGGCGGTGCGCTGGTTTACGTTCTGCAGACGCAGAAGGTGGGACTGAGTCACATTAACGCCGTTACATATTATGAAATGGCGCAATATGTTTATATGGATGCGTCAACCAGAAGAAATCTTGAGCTTTGCGAAACGCTTAGAACAAAATCACGCAAGGGCAGTCTTATCTGGGTGCTTGACAAAACAAAAACCGCAATGGGCGCAAGACTTTTGCGGAGATGGCTTGACCAGCCGCTTATAAACCGCGGAATAATCGAAAAAAGACTGTCGGGCGTTGAAGAATTATATGGCAATGTAATGCTTCGCGAGGGTATTCGCGAAAAGCTTGAATATGTGCTTGACATTGAAAGGCTTCTCAGCAAAATCGTATGCAAAACCGCAACAGCGAGGGACCTTTTGTCCCTTAAGGAGTCGCTTAAAGCGCTTCCGGCGATAATTTTCGATTTGGAGTGTTGCACAAGCGAGATGCTGACGGAAATAAGCTCTGATTTTGATACGCTTGAAGACGTTAAAAATTTAATTGAGCTGAGCATTAAGGATGAAGCTCCCGTTTCCCTTCGCGAGGGTGGAATTATCAAGGATAATTACAGCGAGAAGTTGGAAGAGCTTAGACGGGCGGTCAACCAGGGCTCGTCATGGCTTGCCGAAATTGAGGCGGAAGAACGGGAAAGAACAGGTATTAAAAACCTTAAAATTAAATACAACAAGGTTTTCGGTTACTATATTGAGGTTTCAAGATCTAACCTTGAAAAGGTGCCCGAATATTATATCCGCAAGCAGACTCTTGCAAACGCCGAACGATATATCACTCAAAAACTCAAAGAAATTGAGGATATGGTGCTTGGCGCAAAGGATAAAATAGAATCGCTGGAATACTCGCTTTTCGAGGAAATCCGCGAAGAAGTGTCAAGTCAGCAGGAAAGAATCCAAAAAACCGCGAGAAAGCTTGCGGTAATTGACTGCATAGCTTCATTTGCCGAAACGGCGGTCAAAAACCGATATGTAAAGCCGCAAATCAACAATGACGGCAAAATAGAAATCAGGCAGGGAAGACACCCCGTTGTTGAACTGCTCACAAACGAAATGTTTGTGCCTAATGATACCTTTATGGATAAGGATGACAACAGGTTTTCCATTATAACTGGGCCCAATATGGCGGGCAAATCCACATATATGAGGCAGATTGCAGTAATCACCCTTATGGCGCAGATAGGCTCATTTGTGCCTGCCGAAAGTGCGGACATAGGTATTGTTGACGGCATTTTCACCAGAATCGGCGCGTCTGACGATTTGGCGTCGGGGCAGAGCACCTTCATGGTGGAAATGAACGAGGTTGCAAATATTTTGAAAAGCGCCACCTCCGACAGCCTTATTATTTATGACGAAATAGGCAGAGGGACAAGCACCTATGACGGACTTGCAATTGCGTGGGCGGTTGCGGAATACACCGCAGATAAAGCCACCTGCGGAGCGAAAACCATGTTTGCAACTCATTATCACGAGCTGACCGAGCTTGAGGACAAAATTGAGGGCGTGAAAAACTACAGCGTTGCGATAAAAGAACGTGAGGGCAATATTATTTTCCTCCGTAAAATCGTTAAAGGCGGCGCGGACAGCAGTTATGGCGTCGAGGTTGCAAGACTCACGGGAATCCCTCAGCCTGTAATTGAAAGGGCGAGAGAAATTCTCATAAAGCTTGAGGACGGAGCAATGGAAAGAACCGTAAAAAAAGCACCAGCCGCGATGGGGCAGAGCGAGGCCCTGATTCTTGCTCAGGAGCTTAAAATGATTGATATTGATACACTTACGCCCATTGAAAGTATGAATATTTTATACAGGCTGAAAAAACTCCTATAAAGGAGGGAAAGAATGTTTATTAAGTTACTGGATAAAAATTTATCCAATATGATAGCGGCGGGAGAGGTTGTGGAGCGGCCTGCTTCTGCGGTTAAAGAATTGATAGAAAATTCGATAGATGCGGGAGCTGGTGTCGTTACGGTTGAAATTTCGGGCGGCGGCCTGAAAATGATAAAGGTTACCGATAACGGCTGCGGAATACATCCCGATGATGTCGAAACCGCATTTTTGCGCCACGCGACCAGCAAGATTTCAAAACCGTCCGACCTTGATGCAATTTATACACTTGGATTTAGGGGAGAGGCGCTCGCAAGTATTGCGGCGGTGGCGGAGGTGGAGCTTTATACAAGAACTGCCGAGTTTGAAACGGGTATGACGGCAAATGCCGACTATGGCGAGATAAAAAACTCGGTTGAAACGCCGGGGTTTGTCGGGACTTCTATTAAGGTTTCAAATCTGTTTTACAACACTCCCGCAAGACTTAAGTTTTTGAAACGGGAAGCAACCGAGGGGGGATATTGCGAGGAAGTCGTCAGAAAAACGGCGGTTGCACATCCCGAGGTTTCCTTCAGATTTATAAGCGACGGCAGGGAAAAACTTTTTACTCCGGGTGACGGGGTGCTGAAAAACACTATTTTTACCCTGTTCGGCAAGGATACACTGTTGCGTCTTACCGAGGTTTCACGCCAGGATAACGGAATTTCGGTGGGCGGCTATGTAAGCGATATAACGGGCGCGAAAAAAACACGCAGCATGCAGATGTTT
>JBAYOS010000121.1:0-5308 GCA_041678125.1 Monoglobales bacterium | reverse complement strand
GCCATGATTACAGCGCACATTTCTCTTGTGAGAACGTCCTGCGGCGAAAATTTATTGTCATAGCCTTCCATAATCTTTGACTCGGAAAGCGCATTTACCGCATCTTTTGCCCAATCTGAAATTTCATCTGCATCGCTGTAAGAAAACTCTTTTTCAGGTGTAAGCTTTAAAATTCTTGCAAGAACAACTGCCGCCTGTTCCCTGGTGACCACCCGGTCGGGTGCAAAGGTTGTACTTCCGGTGCCAGTCATGAAACCGAGCTTATATACTGAGCTGACTGCTTTATAATACCAATCATCGGCGCTGACATCGTCAAAGCTGATGCCCTTTTCTACCTCATCGGAATTTGTAAGTCTGAGCAAAATGGTTGCAAGCTCAGCTCTGGTCAGGCTCTTCTGTGGATTAATATTTCCTTTGTCATCACCCTTGAAAAGTCCTGCGCTTACAGCTTTTTTAACGCCTTCTACCGCCCAGTTTGAAATGTCATCCTTATCACCGTAGGTCAGCGTGATTTCAGCAGGGTCCTCCTCATCAGCTTTTTCCTCTGATGTTTTTTCGAGTTCGTCTTCTTCATCTTCATCTTCATCAACCGGTGGGATATATGAACCGCCACCGCCGCCACCGCCGCCTCCACCTGAGGGATTTGACTGATTCATCGCAGGAGCGACGTCAATGGTGAAGGGTACGATTCGTACAATAGAGGGATAGGAATTTGCATCCTCCTTGTAAATCTTAACCGTCTGCACACCTGGGTAAATCGGAGTAATAGTTGCACGACCGTCAAGACCGGTAGTGAATGTTATGCCCTCAATATCTATTGTGACATCCGGAATCGGAACGGTTACATCCCGGGAAGTGTTGTAGTCGAAGTATGTTGCGGTCACAGTAATTGTGAATGGGGAATTCTGCAGATATGTAGACTGGGAAAGTGTATATTGGGGGATAAGTGTGTATGGTTCGAACATACCGTAATAGAGAAGAATTTCGTCATTTTCGGTAAGGCTGATTCTGTCAGCTGAGGAGGATATAGCGGCCCCGTTCAAAGCTACCAGCCAGCCGTCATATCCGCCGAATTTTCCCGCATTATCATCGCCTATGCTTTGTATGTATGCGCCATACTCACCACCTGTTATGACATAGGGAATATCATTTAAATCAAGTGCTTTTTTTATGGCATCAACCAGGTTCAGGTCATAACCCTTTACCGTGACTGAGGTGTTTAAGAGGGAGGTAGTAGAGCCTTCAATGCGGACGTGCGCATTTATTTCGCTGCAAACCTCGTCTGATTCAAGGCGTAAAAATACGCTTTTGCCCGCAACAATGTCACCGTAGGCAATAAGGCCTTGCTGTGTTGCCATAAGGTTTTCGTCAGTATAGCCTGCTTCCCAGGTAAGCATTCCGCTGTCTAAAATGTAGTCGCTGAGAACTTCGGCAAGAGAGCGGTTATTTTTAATAAATCTTTCATCTTCGAGTAAATCCAGCGTGGCAATTGCTGAAATTACTGCGCAGAGAGTGTTGGAATTTTCTATTCCCCAACTTGAAAAACCGCCGTTTTCAAGCTGAGATTCGGCAATATATGTAACGCATGAATTAATAATAGCCGCATGTCTTGTCTTATCAAGCACAAGGAGTGCCATCGCGGTAAGGTCAATATCGGGATTGGTTGGGGAGTAGCCGAATGCTCCGTTTTCTGCGCGGAAGTCAATCAGAGCATCTATGGCTGCCGTTCTGTTATAAGGCTCCTTTGCAGCGTCAAGTGCGAGAATGGAATAGATTTGCTGATTGGGGAAACTTCCAAAAAGTCCCGTAGCAGGATCTTGTTTTTCGGCGAGCTCCTCTGCAATGTCTCTGCCCCAAACGTCGTGAACATTTTCTCCTGATGCAATAAGGCCGAATATGATTCCGGCATAATCGGTTACAGCAGATGTCTCGTCAAGTGATTCAGATGTCCACTCGGGTAGGGTGTAATCGGAAAGGTCTACGCCCGCTCCGTAGAGTGCCACGACATCCCACCAGTTTGTAAGCGTGGTGTTAGCGGAGTAATAGGAGGTTATTATTTCCATATACTCTTCAGGGGTTGATACTGACTCTTCTGCAAAAGCAGAGGTGATGGGCAACATAAATACAATCAGTATAATTGCCGTCAGTTTGAGTAGTCTTTTGTTCATCTTCATTTCTCCTTTAAATAAAAATAGTAATAAAAATAGCCGTTATGCAAGGCATAAACGGCATTAAAACACGCACATACAGGCGTGTAATAACCAATTCTGTCTCTCGCAAAATTTATGTGGTTTTTACTGAAAAAGGCATTCCGACTATAACGGCAGCGGGACTGCGAAGGATTTTCACCTTTCTTCCCCTTTGTCAGTAAATACATAACTTTATTAAATTTTCAGTTTTTCTGCCAGAAGTCTTAAGGCTTTGCCTCTGTGACTTATGGCATTCTTTTCGTCGGCTGACATTTGAGCAATGGTTTTGTTCATCTCGGGAACAAAGAAAATAGGGTCATAGCCGAATCCGTTTTCTCCTTGGGGAAAAAGGGCGATTTCGCCCTCGCACCTGCCCTCGACCTGAATGAGCTTCCCGTCAGGGAAAACCATGCAAATCGAAGAAATAAAACGAGCCGAGCGGTCCTTTGCATCAAGCATATTTGAAAGAAGCTTTTCGCATCTGTCAGCGTCACTCCCTTCGGCATACCTTGCCGAATAAATTCCGGGCGCACCGCCGAGACAATCAACGACAAGACCCGAATCGTCGGCAATAACAGGAATATTTGATGCTTTCAAAAAGGCTTCAGCTTTGATTTTTGCGTTTTCGGCAAAGGTTTCGCCTGTTTCCTCGGGGTCGATTTGAAGTCCTATATCCTTGGGGGACAGAACTTCAAATCCCAAGGGGCTGAGAATCTGCGAAAATTCGCGGAGTTTACCCCTATTTCCTGTTGCTGCAAGTACTTTCATTTTTTACTCCGCCGAAATTGTATAATAATATACAGGTTGTCCGCCGCGCTGCAAAAGCACGTCGCAGTCGGTATATTTTTCAGCTATCATATCGGATATTTCAGACGCGTCCTCCTCGGAAACATCGCTTCCGTAGTATATGGTTATAACAGAAACCGACTTATCGCAAAGAGCGTCTGCAAGACGGGCTACAACCTCTTTCATATCTGTTCCCGTGGAAACAATATGTTTGTCCGAAAGACCGATAAGATTACCTTCTTTTATTTCAAGACCGTCTGATGCTGTATCGCGCACCGCATAGGTTACAAGACCTGTTTTAACGGCAGATGCGGCTTCGGTCATAGCAGCTGCATTCTCCTCGGGCGAGGAGTCGGGATTAAATGATATAGCTGCCGAAATTCCCTGTGGAACAGTCTTTGTGGGTATAACATGAACCTCACAGTCCACAAGGTCCGCCGCAGTTTGTGCGGCAAGAATTATATTAGAGTTGTTAGGCAGAATATAAACAACATCAGCGTTTACCGCGAGAATCCCGTCTGCAATATCACCTGCGCTCGGGTTCATTGTCTGCCCGCCTTCAATGATTTTTGCAACGTCAAGTTCGCGGAAAATTTCGGAAAACCCGTCGCCGCTCGAAACAGCTATAATAGCATAGGGAACCTTTTCCGCAGGCTTTGACTCGGCTTCAATTTCAGCTGCTAAATTCTCGCTGTGCTGGTAACGCATATTATCAATTTTAATATTGATAAGTCCGCCGATTTTTAATGCAGATTGCAGTACCACACCAGGGTTGTCAGTATGAATGTGAACCTTTACAACATCAAAATCCTCTATAACAAGCATACAGTCGCCTATTTTTGAAATAGAGTTTCTGAATTCGTCAACAGATGATTCCGTGTTGGCTTTTTCTATAAGAAATTCGGTACAGTAACCGAAGGTGATTTCTTCTTCTTTTGCAGAAACGGGCATATCTGAGGGAGCTTTATCCGAAGGCTCCTTCTCAGGGATAATTTCGCCTGTTGAAAGGTAGTGGTATATTCCTTCAAGAATAAGGTGCCAGCCCATACCTCCTGCGTCAATAACTCCTGCTTCTTTAAGCTTGGGAAGAAGCTCGGGAGTATTGTCAAGAGCAATTTTCGCCCCGTCAACTGCCGCTTTTGTAACGGCAACAATATCATCAGATTCCGCAGCAGCCTCAAGAGCTGCGTCGGCTCCGCCTCTTGCTACTGTTAAAATTGTGCCCTCCGTCGGCTTCATAACTGCTTTGTAAGCGACATCCGAAGCTTTTTTAAGAGCATTCGCCCATGTTTTTGCATTTATCTCACCCGAGGCGGAAAGCTCTGTGGAAAGACCTCTGAAAAGCTGGGATAAAATAACCCCTGAGTTGCCGCGGGCAGATTTTAATGTGGCTGAAGCGATTCTGCCGCTTAGGGCAATCGCGTCCATATCTTCGTCTGCTGATAAAAGTGCGTTTCTTGCACCTGTCATTGTAAGGTGCATATTTTTACCCGTATCACCATCAGGAACGGGGAATACATTAAGTTTATCTAAAGTTTCCTTATGGTTTCCAAGTTGATTCGCGGCGGAAAAAATCATATCGGAAAACATTTTACCGGTTATCACCATTTGACATTTCCTCCAAACTAATCAACTATTCTTACTGTTTCAACATGAACATTGAATTTGCCTACATCAACTCCTGTAAAATGCTCAAGCTGGTATGTTACACTGCTTCTGATACTGTCACTTACAGTGTGCATGTTAATTCCGTATGTTGTTGCGATATGCAGGTCAACCGAAAGCTTGCCGTTTTCGGATTTAACCTTTACTCCTTTGGAAAGACTGGATATATTATTGGGATTTAAAACTTTGCCGCCGTTTCCGGCAGTAAGGCCTACAACACCGTAACATCCTGCGGCAACGTTAGCAATTATCTTAACTAAAACCGAATTTGCAATTCGTATGTTTCCTCTGGCAGTGTTAATATTTATAGCCATAACAAATCTCCTTTCAATCGGTTATACACATCCATTATAAATAATATTTGCAATTTTGTCAATATTAATCATTTTTGTTTAACAAATAAAGTCTTTCAGTGCAAGGGTTAGAATGTAATATTTGTCAGAAGAATATAATCCCATGGTTTTATATTTTCTATTGTGACTACAGTACCTTTATCAGTTTTTTCCTGCCGGGATGGGACAAATTCACCCTCTTGCGTAAGAATATAAAAAGCTTTATCACTGCGTATAATGCATTTTAGTTTTCCACTGTCATCAAATGAGGCGTTTGTGAGCATTATATTCATGTCACCGCCTGAATTTGATGTGACTGAGGGCATAATCTTAACG
>JBAYOS010000120.1:0-5397 GCA_041678125.1 Monoglobales bacterium | reverse complement strand
TATGGGAACGGGCGGAAAAATGAATCCTTCCATGTTTCAGGTTGCGGACATTAAAAAAACATATACCTGTCCGCTTGCAAAGGTTATGAGAAGAGAACTTAAATCCCGCGGAATTTATAGTTTAAAGGTGGTTTTTTCGCCTGAGCAACCCGTCAAATCAAGCGATATTATCCCAAGCATTTCCTTTGTTCCGTCATCGGCAGGTCTTTTGATTGCTTCAGAGGTTATAAAAGATTTAATAAAAACTTGAAAAAGGCGCCGCTTAGGCGCCTTAAATTTCATCTGACGGGATAAAGTCAATTTCTCCCGATATTTTATCTGAACGGACAAGGACAACGTTTACCCTGTCCCCCATTTTATATTCTTTACTTCCCGACACAAGTGAATATGTGTTTTCGTTATATACATAGTAATCATGAAGGTCGGAAAGCGCAACCCTTCCCTGAACTGAATTATTCAGCTCAACGAAAAATGCACTTTGAGTTATCGACACAATCGTTGCCTCAAACTCTTCACCGACATAATCATACATAAACTGTGCGGTTATTATTTTTTTGGATAGGTTTTCGGCCTCTTCTGCAATAATTTCCATGTCAGTTGCATTTTTTACCGCAAGAGAGGCAAAGTCAGAATAATCTTTGTTTTTTCCGTGCAGATAGCTCTTTATAATTCTGTGAATTGCAAGGTCAGCAAGTCGCCTTATGGGCGATGTGAAATGACAGTAGTACTTTTCATTCAGGCCGAAATGTCCTAAGTTGTCGGTAGAATATCTTGCTTTCATCATGCTTCTTAGCATGGTGTTTGCAATAATCGGTTCAAGGGTGGAACCTTTCACCTTTTCAAGTATAAGCTGCAATGTTTTCGGGTGAATATTTTCTGCTTTTTCCTTAACCAAGATATTAAAAATACTGCAAAGGTTTAAAAACGGGATCAGCTTTTCCTCGGACGGCTGTTCATGGTTTCTGTAAACAAACGGTGTTTCAAGCCAGTAAAAATGTTCTGCAACCGTCCTGTTCGCCGCAAGCATAAATTCCTCGATAATAATATTTGCTATGGTATATTCATATTTTTTTATATCCGTTACATTTCCGTCCTCATCAAAGATAATCTTTGTTTCGGGAAAGTTGAAGTCTATACTGCCGTTTTTCATTCTTCTGCTTCTGAAAATATCGGCAAGATTTTTCATATTTTTAACTGTCGGAAGAATATTTTTATATCTTTCGGCAAGCTTTTCGTCACCGCTTAGCAGAGCAAAAATATCATCATAGGTCATTCTCTCGGTAGTATTTATAACAGATTCAAAGATGTCATGACTTATAATTTCGCCTTGCGGATTGACTGTCATTTCAACCGAAAGAGTAAGTCTGTCAACCCCGCCGTTTAGACTGCAAATTCCGTTTGAAAGCCTTCTTGGCAGCATAGGAACTACGCTTCCTGCAAGATAGACGCTCGTTCCGCGTTTTATCGCCTCGGCATTGATTGCGCTGCCCTCTTTGACATAGTGAGTAACATCGGCAATATGAACACCTAACAAATAGTTTCCGTCTTTGTCCGTTTCAAGCGACACTGCATCATCAAGGTCTTTGGCATCTGCTCCGTCTATGGTAAAAATAATTTTATCGCGCAAATCCCGTCTGTCGTTCAGTGCACTTTCAGGCACTGTTTCAGGGATTGCTTCCGCTTCCTTCAAAACATTTTCGGGAAAATCCTCAGGCAAACCATAAGTTATCATAACGCTTCTGCGAGCAGTTTCGGGAGTATCTGCTTTCCCGATTATCTCGATTACTTTTCCTTCGGCTGATTTTGACTCGGTCGGGTATGAGGTTATTTCGACGACAACCTTTTCACCTTTTTTTGCTCCCATACTTTTTCCATAAGGAATTTTTATTCTGTGCCAGATTTTTTTATTATCGGCAATCGCCTCAAGTCCTTTGAAACGTTTATTTATTGTGCAAACAATTTCTTTATTCGCACGCTCTTTGACCTTCAAAACCTTGCCTTCAGGGCGCTTTTCGTCACTACCCTCCGACATTACTTTAATCAAAACAATGTCGCCGTTCATAGCTCCGTTTATGAAATCAGCAGGAATAAAAACGTCCTTCTCGCTCTGGTCGCTTATGACAAAGCCGAATCCTCTTTCGCTTCCCTGAAAAGTGCCCGTAATAAGATTCTGGGCAGCTGAAGGCATAATTCTGCCTTTTTTGGTTTTAACAGCAATCCCGTCTTCAACTAACTCGTCTAAAATATTTTCAAATTCTGTCATATCTTCCTTTGGAACGTCAAGCAAAACCGCAAGCTCCTGCGGAACAAGCGGAATATAGCTTTTACTCCTTAAATATGCAGAAATTTTTTCTTTACGATTCAATAATATCATCCTTTACAGTTTGGAAAGCGAATCAATAATCAGTTGGTTCACCGTCTGCGGATTGGCTTTACCCTTTGATGCGCGCATTACCTGACCTACAAGGAAGCCGACAACTCTGTCTTTACCGTTTTTATAGTCCTCGACAGACGACGGATTAGCCTTTAACACTTCGTCAATAATAGCAAGTATTGCACTCTCGTCGTTAACCTGTTTGAGCCCAAGCTCTTCAATTATAACGTCGGGGTCTTTGGAGGTTTCAAACATTGATTCAAGCACCTGCTTTGCAGCAGTATTGCTTATAACCCCCTCGCCTATTCTTTTAATAATTTTTGCAAGCATCTGAGCGGTAAACGGAAGGGTTTCCATTGTCAGATACCTTTCGTTCATCATACCCCATACATCGCCCATAATCCAGTTCGAGGCGGGTTTTGCCTCAACTCCACAACGCATAACCTCTTCAAAGAAATCGGCAACAACTTTGCTTTGAGTAAGTTGGCCGCTGTCATATTCGGGGAGTCCAAGCTCATTTATATATCTCTGTTTTTTCACATGGGGAAGCTCGGGGATGGAATCCTTTATTTCCTTGATATGTTCATCGGAAATAACGATTGGCATAAGGTCGGGCTCGGGGAAATATCTGTAATCGTGAGCCTCCTCTTTTGAACGAAGAGGTACACTTTCCCCTATCGCATCGTCCCAGCGGCGGGTTTCCTGCTCGATTATTCCGCCGTTTTCCAAAATTTCCTTCTGTCTTTTAATTTCAAATTCGATACCTTTGATGGCACCGCTGAAGGTGTTCACATTTTTCATTTCGGTTCTGACGCCGAATTCCTTTTGACCTTCAGGTCTGAGTGATACGTTCACGTCGCATCTGAGCGAGCCCTCCTGCATTTTACAGTCGGAAACGCCTATATATTCAAGTATTGCCTTTAAGGTATCAAGATATTCTCTTGCGTCTGCGCTTGAGCGCATATCAGGCTCGGAAACAATTTCTATCAGCGGAACTCCACATCTGTTATAGTCCAAAAGAGTTTTGCCCTCAACTGCGTCGTGAATGGATTTTCCTGCATCTTCTTCAATATGAATCCTCGTTATACCGATTGATTTTCGGACGCCGTCAACTACAATGTCAATCTTTCCGTCATGACAGAGCGGCAGATCAAACTGAGAAATCTGGTATGCTTTGGGCAGGTCAGGATAAAAATAATTCTTTCTGTCCTGCTTGCTGTTTTTTGTAATCTCGCAGTTCATTGCAATCCCTGCTTTTATTGCGTAGTCAACTACTTTTTCATTTAAAACGGGCAGACTTCCCGGCATACCTGTGCATACAGGACAGCAATGAGTATTTATCTCGCCGCCGAATTTATTTTTGCAGCTGCAATATATTTTCGTTTCGGTTGAAAGCTCTGCATGAACTTCTATACCGATTACCGTTTCATATCTCATTAGTTTCTGCCTCCTTCCGAATGAATTTTATTTGCAACTTTAATCAGTAAATCCTCTGCAAAGGGTTTGCCTGTGAGCTGAATTCCTATCGGCAAATTGTCAGACCCGTTTCCGCAAGGAACGGAAATGGCAGGAACTCCCGCTATATTAGCAGAAACTGTGCAAAGGTCGTTTGCATACATTTCAACGGGATCGCTTAGCTTTTCTCCAAGTTTAAATGCAGTTGTGGAATAAACGGGCGATGCAATAATATCAAATTTCTCAAAAATCTCGTCATAGCTTTTTTTCACAAGTCCTCGAACCTGCAGAGCCTTTTTATAATAAGCATCATAATAACCGGACGAGAGCGCATAAGTACCAATCATAATGCGGCGTTTAACCTCTTTGCCGAAACCTTCTCCGCGTGTTTTACGATACATATCCATAATATCGGTGAAATTCTCAGCTCTGAAACCGTATTTCACACCGTCATATCTTGCAAGATTGGAGCTTGCTTCAGCAGAAGAAATAATATAGTATGCGGCAAGAGCATAGTCCGCCGCAGGAAGGCTGACCTCTTCCACCACTGCACCCAATCTTTCAAGAGCAGATACTGTGTCTTTAATTCTTGATAAAACATCTTCGCTTGCGGCCGCAAAATACTCTTTGGGCAGTGCAATTTTAAGTCCTTTAATATCACCATCCAAATTTTCCGAATAATCAGGTCTTTTTATATCAAGGGATGTGGAATCCATAGGGTCATGAGCGGAGATTATGTTCATAACAAGTGCTGCGTCTTTAGGATTTTTCGTTATAGGTCCAATCTGGTCAAGAGAGGATGCAAATGCAATAAGACCGAATCGGCTCACCATACCGTAGGTTGGTTTAAGACCCGTAACACCGCAGAAGGAGGCAGGCTGACGAACACTTCCGCCCGTGTCACTGCCGATTGCGAAAAATGCCATGTCTGCCGCAACTACAGCAGCACTGCCGCCGCTTGAACCGCCCGGCACACAATCAGTATTTCTCGGGTTGCGGACAGGGCCGAAATAGGATGTTTCGTTAGACGCTCCCATAGCAAACTCGTCCATATTTGTTTTGCCTATAAGTACACAATCTGCATCAGAAAGTCTTTTTGTAACAAACGCATCATAAGGAGGTTTAAAATTATAAAGCATCTTGGACGCGCAGGTAGTAAGTATGTTTTTTGTGCAAATATTGTCCTTCATTGCGTAAGGAACACCCGCAAGAGGCGAAAGTGTTTCGCCCGATGCGATTTTTGCATCAACCTCGGAAGCCTTTTTGAGCGCTTCCTCTTCGCATATTGTTATATATCCGTTGATGGTTTCATTAAGTTTTTTTGCCCTTCCGATTGAGAGCTTTGTAACTTCAACTGCTGAAATTTCTTTATTTTTAATTTTTTCGGCAATTTCCCACGCCGAAAGCGATAAATAGTCCATTTAGCTTTCCTCCTTATTCGACAATTCTCGGCACGGCAAAGCAGCCTGCCTGTTTGTCGGGCGCATTTTCTATAAGCTCTTCCCTTTTATAAGAAGGAACAACCACATCTTTTCGAAATACATTTTGAATCTGTATAGCATGTGCGG
>JBAYOS010000119.1:0-5416 GCA_041678125.1 Monoglobales bacterium | reverse complement strand
TCCGGGAATTTCTCTTAAGAGTGAGGGAATTTCCTATATTGCAGGCGCAGACCTTCCGGCGCTTATAATAAATATTCAGAGAGGTGGTCCGGGACTCGGCGGTATCCAGCCCAGCCAGTCGGACTATTTTCAGGCAACAAAGGGGAGCGGTCACGGTGACTATCACCTTATCGTTTATGCCCCCGATTCCGTTCAGGAAATGGCAGAGCTGACAGTAAAAGGCTTTGCGGTTGCCGATAAATACAGAGTTCCTGCAATGATTCTTGCCGACGGAACACTCGGCCAGATGATGGAACCTGTATCTCTTGATTTCAAGGAGCCCGAAATGCCTGAAAAACCTTGGGCAACTACAGGTACAAAAATGGAGCGTGAGCACAATGTTGTAAACTCGCTTTATCTTAAACCTGAGATGCTTGAAAAGACAAACTTTGAGAGATTTGAGCGTTACGAAATAATTAAGCGTGACGAAACAATGTACGAAGAGTTTATGATGGATGACGCAGAAATCTGCGTTGCTGCATTCGGAATTGCTGCCCGCGTATCAAAAAATGCAGTAATCGAAGCAAGAAAACAGGGAATAAAGGTTGGTATGATAAGATCTGTCACGCTCTGGCCTTTCCCCGAAAAACCTTTCGAAGAAGCGGCAAATCACGTAAAGGAAATTATTTCTGTTGAGCTTTCAATGGGACAGATGATAGATGACGTTAAGCTTGCATCAAAATGCAAGGTGCCCGTATCACTTTGCAACCGCGTAGGGGGTATGATAGTATCGCCCGAGCAAGTGCTTGACGCTATAAAAAAAGCAAACGGAGGTGCGAAATAATGGCTATAGTATTTGAAAAACCCATGCACTTGCGGACACAGCTTTGCACTATTGTCCGGGATGTACCCACGGTATTATTCACAGGCTTGTTGCCGAAGTTATTGACGAACTTGGAATTGAAGGCAGAACAATCGGAGTAGCACCTGTCGGATGCTCCGTTATGGCTTATGATTATTTTAACTGCGATATGATAGAAGCGGCTCACGGCCGTGCTCCTGCAGTTGCAACAGGCGTTAAACGCTCGGACCCTGAAAACAACATTGTGTTTACATATCAGGGTGACGGCGACCTTGCGTCTATAGGTATGGCTGAAACAGTTCATGCTGCAGCAAGAAACGAAAACATCACAATTATCTTTGTAAACAACGCAATTTACGGTATGACAGGCGGTCAGATGGCCCCTACGTCATTGCCCGGTCAGGTTACGCAGACATCGCCCTATGGCAGAGATGTTACCCGGTGCGGTTATCCAATAAAAGTTTGTGAAATGCTTTCACAGCTTGACGGGCCAGAATATTTGGAACGAGTAACCGTAAACAATGTAAAGAATGTAAGAGATGCTAAAAAAGCCATAAAAAAAGCTTTCCAGAACCAGATTGACGGCAAAGGTTTTTCTCTTGTTGAGGTTGTATCCACCTGCCCGACAAACTGGGGAATGACACCCCGAAAGGCTCTTGAGTGGGTTGATGAAAATATGCTGCCCTATTATAAACTCGGAGTTTATAAAGACAGAAGCGCTGAGAAGGAGGAAAAATAATGGACACGAAAAAGATTTTACTTTCCGGCTTCGGCGGTCAGGGTATCCTTTTTGCTGGTAAATTTCTTGCATATAAAGGTATGATTTTTGAAAAAGAGGTTAGCTGGCTCCCTTCTTACGGTCCTGAAATGCGTGGTGGAACAGCAAGCTGCAGCGTTATTATCAGCGATGAAAAGGTTGGCTCACCTATTATTTCAAACCCGAACATTTTGATAGCAATGAACCTTCCTTCACTTGACAGATTCGAATCTTCAGTTGAAAAAGGCGGAATTATTATTGCAGACTCTTCTCTTATCGAGCGCAAAATAATGCGTGATGACGTGGACGCATATTATGTTCCTGCTACAAAGCTTGCAAATGAAAACGGGTTTCCGGCACTTGCAAATATGATTATTGTCGGCAAATTGCTCAGCGTGTTGGGCGAAGATTCTCAGGAAGATATTGAAGCTGTGCTTAAAAAGGTTATTCCTGCAAAGCGCGCGGATATGGCAGAAAAGAACTTAAAAGCAATACAGATTGGAATAAATCTGTAAGTTTAATAAAATTGTGAAAGGACTACTACTATGAAACAAATCAGGATTGCAGATGCAACGCTCTGCACAGAAAACAAGACATTCAGCTTTAGAGAAAAAACCGAGATTGCCCGTAAACTAGATAAACTAAATGTTTATGCGATTGAGCTACCGGAAATCAAAAATGCTAAAACAGATATGTTGCTAATAAGAACACTATCCTCTTTTGTTAAAAACAGTATCCTTTCTGTTGCGGCAGGAAGTACTGAGGAAAGTATTGACAATGCTATTGCTGCACTCAGCGGAGCTGAAAAAGCGTCTGTGAGAATTGAGTTGCCGCTTTCCCCTGTAGGTATGGAATATACCAGTCGTAAAAAACCGTCAGATATGATTGATTGGATTTCTACTGCAATTACAAAAGCAAAATCAGCTTGTGAAAATGTTGAATTTTGCGCTCTTGACGCAACACGCGCTGAAAGAGATTTCCTTATGTCCGCGCTCAAAGCGGCAGAAAACGCGGGCGCGGCAAGCATTACACTTTGTGATATGGCTGCAAATATGATGCCCGATGATTTTGCAAGGTTTGTCGGTGAAATTAAAGATGAAATAAATGTTCCCGTAGGCATTTACTGCAGTAATATAAACGGGCTTGCTTGTGCAAATGCGGTTCTTGCGGTTAAAACGGGTGCTGAAATTGTTAAAACTGATACAAACGATTTCGGCATTTCTCTTGAAACCTTTGCTCAGATTATCAAAAACAACGGCACAAGTTTCGGCATTAAAACAGATATTAAATTAACCGAGCTTTCAAGAATTGTAAAGCAGATTAAACGAATCAGCGAAACCACAAAAGAGGAAAAATCCTCGGTTGTTGTTTCGGGTGAAGATTACAGCGGCATTATTTTGAATCAGCAGAGCAGCCGCAAGGATGTAAATTCCGCAATTAAAAAGCTTGGTTATGACCTTTCCGAAGAAGATAATCTCAGCGTTTATGAAGAATTAATCAGAGTTGCTGAGAAGAAACAGGTCGGCGCGAAGGAGCTTGACGCGATAGTTGCAAGTACGGCTCTTCAGGTTCCTGCGACCTATAAACTCGTAAATTATGTTATAAATAACGGTAATATTATTCCTGCTTCCGCTCAGATAACACTTTCTAAGGGTAATAAAGAAACGCAGGGAATTTGCATTGGTGACGGACCTGTCGACGCGGCTTTTAAGGCTATCGGACAGATAATCGGTCATAATTATGAGCTTGACGATTTCCAGATTCAGTCTGTTACTGAGGGAAGAGAGGCTATGGGCTCTGCGCTTGTAAAGCTTCGCTCGGAAGGTAAGCTTTACTCGGGCAGCGGTATTTCAACCGACATTATAGGTGCAAGTATCCGTGCCTATTTAAATGCAGTAAATAAAATCATTTATGAGGGGGAATAAGATATGAAATATGCTTTTTCCACCAAAGGCTGGCATGGCCGCACTTTTGATGATTTTTGTTTATTGGCTGAGGAATTAAAATATAAAGGCATTGTGCTCCACAATGTTTCGGGTAGTCTTTTTACAGATAAAGACAGTGCATTTAATAAGTACACTGCTCAAAATACTCTCAGGACACTTTATGACAAAAAGCTCTCGATACCTTGTATTGATGCTCTTTCGGATATTGCAGATGCTTCGGCTTTTAAAAAGGCAACCGAGGAAGTTGAAAAATGTCTTGAAATTGCACTTAATCTGCGGATTCCCTACATAAAAGTCAGAGCTAAAAACAGTGACGACAAGGAAAAATCAATTGAAAATGTTATAAAATTTATTGAAAATGTATTGCCCAAAACCAAAAAGTCGGGCGTTACTATTCTTATAGAAACCGCGGGACTGTTCTGCGACACCTCTATGCTCAGAGAAGTGCTTGACAGATTCGCGACAGACTATCTTGCGGCTCTTTGGAAATTTGTCGGCGGCATTTTTCGGATTCGGCGAAGAACCTAAGATTGTTATAAAAAATCTCGGCGCTTATGTAAAGCACGTTCATTTTAACGATGCAAAAATAGAAAACGGGGAGATTCAGTATTGTCTTGCAGGTGAGGGAGACCTTCCTGTATCTGACATTATGCTTGCCCTTCGCTCGGTGAACTATGACGGATTTATTACTCTTGTGTGGAACCCTGAATGGTGCATGGAAATTGACGACATGGAAATCATTTTATCCCAGTTCAAGAGCTATATGCGTCAGTACAGCGACACGTCAAAAAATGAGCCTGCGCTTTACTACAACAAAACGCACACAGGGAAATTCGTGTGGAAAAAAGACCTGCTGATAGATGCGACCTTTTCAGAGGTTTTGGACAGAATGGTTCAGGAATTTCCCGACCAGTACGCCTTTAAATACACAACTCTTGATTATACAAGAACATACAGTGAGTTCCGCGATGATGTGGACAAATTTGCCCGCTCGCTTATCGCTATGGGCGTTAAAGCAGGCGACAAGGTCGCTGTTTGGGCATCAAATGTGCCACAATGGTTTATTTCCTTCTGGGCGACAACCAAAATCGGCGCAATTTTGGTAACGGTGAATACTTCATATAAAATTGCCGAAGCAGAATACCTTTTGAAACAGTCGGACACAAGGGTAGTAATTTTGACCGAGGGTTCAAAGGATTCAAACTACGGAAAAATCATTGCCGAAATCTGTCCCGAGCTTGAAAATATCAAACCGGGAGAGCATCTTCACAGCAAAAGACTTCCGTTTCTGCGCAATGTTATTACAATTGGATTTGAACTAAAAAGGCTGTTTGACATGGGAACAGGCAGAGGCTTTGTCAGAGGGCGTCCCTGTTGAAGAGGTTTACAGAATGGCGGCGCTGGTTGATAAGGACGATGTCTGCAATATGCAGTATACATCCGGAACAACCGGTTTTCCGAAAGGCGTTATGCTGACACATTACAATGTTGTAAACAACGGTAAATGTATCGGTGACAGAATGGACTTGTCGACAGCTGACAGACTTATGGTTCAGGTTCCCATGTTCCACTGTTTCGGCATGGTGCTTGCTATGACTGCGACAATGACGCACGGCGGAACACTTTATCCCATACCATATTTTTCGCCGAAGCCATCGCTCGCTTGTATCAACAACGAGCATATAACCGCGTTCCACGGTGTGCCTACAATGTTTATTGCACTCCTCGAACATCCTGATTTTGAAAAGACAGACTTTTCATATATGAGAACAGGAATTATGGCAGGAAGTCCTTGCCCCATTTCCGTAATGAAGGATGTTCTTAACAAAATGAACATGAAGGAGATTACCATTGTTTACGGTCAGACAGAGG
>JBAYOS010000118.1:0-5482 GCA_041678125.1 Monoglobales bacterium | reverse complement strand
GCTTTTATAATTTTTTTAAGTTCAGAAGGGGCTACCAAAATTGAAATTCAAGGAATTAATCGAAATATTTACATTTATGCCGTTGATTCCAAGGCCGCATACGATGAAACAGGTCAGATTCGCGGTCTTTATCATGTAGATGCCGATACGGGAGAAATTTTTGATAACGGAAATGGAAATATGGAAAAAATTAAAATCGGAGAGTGAGTCAAATGAAGAAAAAAAACAAAAACTTGTTGTTTAAACTGGGCGTCGGGGTTGCTGCCGGCTTTGCCGCATATACCTACTTCAGTAAAAACAAAAAATCTAAAATCAAAGGTGAGTATTTATTATCAAGCGACTGTGAAGATGAGGTTTTCTTCGACTATTCGGTCGATAGCTGCATTTCCCCGGAGGAGGCAGAAAAAGCCGCCCTTGCCGCTGCTCAGGACAAGCTCGGAAAAGGGGTTGCTATTGTTTCGGCAAGTGATAATAAAGCTTTAACGGTAAATATCGGCGGCAGTCGTCGACATTGTTTTATGTTCGGTGCTGTCAGCGACGATCTTTCTATAAATCCCGATACCCTGCTTTTTTATGTTGATGCTTTAACAGGGGAAGTTTTTGAAAGTGAAAAATGAAATATTAAGCGCTTCAAAAATAACAGCTTCTTTACCGGGCAGGCATAAAACACTGTCTGTTGCAGCGTATGAAACCATAGATTCTACAAATCGCGTTGCAAAGGAGATGTCCGCAGCAAACCCTCTGCCTCTGCTTGTTGTAGCAGACGGGCAGACTGCCGGCCGAGGGCGGCTTGGAAGGAGTTTTTACTCTCCGACATCTACGGGCATTTATATGTCCCTTGCGGTAGGCGGCTTTGATTCTCCGCAAAGCTCACTTTTTTTAACAACAGCCGCCGCCGTTGCCGTTACTGATGCAATCATTTCATTGACGGGGAAAAATGCTGGAATTAAATGGGTAAATGACATATATCTTGATGGAAAAAAGATTGGCGGAATTCTCGCAGAAGCTAAAGACCTATCAAATCAGACTGCAATTATTTTAGGCATCGGAATTAACATGACAACCAGCGGTTTCCCTGATGAAATATCAGAATCGGCAGGGTCACTGAAAAGTGATGTGCCGCACGAAGAAATGATTGCAGAAATCTGCAAAAACCTATTGGACTACTGCGACCTAAAAAATAAGGATTCTATAATCGATTCATATAAACAACGGTCAATTTTGCTTGGCAAGGAAATAAATTATTTTGCCGGCGGAGTAAAAACCCCCGCTGTTGCCGTTGATATAGACAAAAACGGCGGACTTGTTGTCCGTCATGAAGATGGCACCTTCTCCACCCTGTCAAGCGGAGAGGTTACCGTAAGATTAGAATAAAGGAGCCGTTCGGACGGCTCCTTTATTTTATTATTTTATTTTTAGTTTCCTACTTTTTGAAGGATAACTTTAACAAGTTCGCTGTAAACTTTTGCGCTTTCCGCTCTTGTAATTTCAACGTTTGCATTAGTCAAATATTGATTGTTTCCAACCGGCACACCGTTGATAATCCCGTTTGCAACTGCCCAGCTCATAGCTTGGAACGCCCAGTCGGAAATGCTGTCGGCATCAATAAACCTGCTCATATCCACATCTTCAACATCCGGTTCACCCAGCAGTCTCCAAATTGTTGTAACAAACTGTTCTCTTGAAATGTTCACGTCGGCAGCAATAGCTACCACGCCGTCGTTTATTCCTGTACCGACCAGCCAATTATTTGCAAGAGCTGTTCTTAGTTCTTCATTTGCCCAGTGCGATGGGTCTGTATCAATCCTAAGATCGTCTGTAGGTTTATTGATTTCAAGACTTGCAAGTTCAGAAATTCTTAACAATAGACTTGCCTGTTCCGCACGGGTAAGAGATGCCTCAGGATCATAGATTACTTCGCTTTTACCCCTTATAAGGCCGACGTCTGCAACATAGTTTACATGTCTCTCAGACCAGTGGTCTACCGTGTCAATAAATGATAACGGTTTTTGAGATGAAAGTATAATCGTAGCTCCACTCGGAACCTCAGGAATTGTTACCAAACCTGTTGAGGGATTGAAAACAGAATCCGTTCTTACAGGAACACCGTAATCATCCAAAATATATACATAGGACTGAACCTGGCTTACAATACTAACGTTGCTTAGAATAACTCTGTCAATATCATTTCCGCTTGTATCTTTTGCAGTCGCATTAATTTGAATAGGAGGTGCAACTGCACTTGTTGCCGCACTGCCTATAGGTGTAATGTTTGTGTCATTTGTAGAAATTAACAGGCTTCCTATATTGCCGCTCTTAACATTAATAGTAGCAGAAACCTGTGTACCGCTTTCGGTTTTTGTGGTTGTGACAACCTTATCAACATTCGAAATCTGAGATTGGCCCACTTCCACCTTGGGTTCATTGCTCTCAACATCTATTTTGGTTTCGGGTGGCTGTACGACAGGTCCTGTTGTGCCACCACCGCCGCCCGATGGAGGAGTAACAACAATTCCGCCAGGTGAAGCAATTTTTACCGTTTCACTTATTTCACTTCCGGTAACACCGCTTGCATTACCCTGTTTTCCGATATAGTTAATTGTACCTACAAGACGGTCCTGAGTATCCTTAATCAGTGTCTGACCTGTAAGTGTCCCCGTAACCTTATTGTCACCGATCTTGTTAAGGACAACATTATTAACTATAAGAGAAATGTCGGGGAGATAGCTATTAAGATTTGCTGTCATATCACTTACGGTAATGTATGGTGTTTTAAGAGAAAGGGTAATGGTAAGATCCTTCATGCCGTTCTGAGAGGATAATGAAACGGTTCTTGGAGTAGTTTCCTCAAATGCATTTTCAGCCTCGGCATTAAATCCGTAAAGAGCAGTCCCCGTCAGCATATCTGTCGGAATTACCGCGCTATCCGGATAGGAAACTTTAATCGTAAACGTACCTGTGATGCGGCAGTTTGCGAGTTCTGTCTCCAGACTGGGAATTCCTGCCACAAGGAAATTCGCCGCACTCAAATATGCGTTATATGCGGCCCTCACATCATTCATGAAAATCGTAGCCTTGTATCCCACTGCTATTCCGCCGGAATCATAGTCTTTGTTTATAGGTCCGTCAACATATGTTCCGGAGCCATTTGCATCAATCTTTATGTCAACAGGGACATCAAGATTTCTTGTTGTCTCAATGGAATTATCTGCCAAAAGTGCAGGCAAATCTGCCGGAGGTATCGCAAAGGCAGAAAAGGACATCGTGGTCAACATTAAAGCCGCAAGAACAATAGACATAAGTCTTTTCATCATTATCACCCCATCATTTAATTTCAAGCTATATAAAGTTATATACATTTATTATAATATGTAATTTACAGTTTGTCAATACAAAAGCCTCACATTGCCTTGACAAAAAGGTAAAAAAATGGTATTATTGAATATATAAGGGAGTGAAATTAATTGATTTTTTTAAAGCTCGTTGATAAACACGGAAACATCTTGGCAGACACTTCCGGCATCAACGTAGATTTCACCTTTGACAGAGTCTATGAAGAGGGCGACAAGCTTATCGTAAAACTCAAAGACTGCGGTGAATTCATATGGATGAAGCTGGATGAAAGCCTTAAAGAGAGCATTGTTCTCGTTCCTGACAAAATTTTCGAATACACTGTCCCGTTCGGACTGGAGCTTATCGCTTATGATGAGGCAAGTTTCAAGAAACCGACCCACCGCGTTACTCTGCGTGAGGCAACCGATGAGGAAGCCTTCGGCTCCCGTATTATATCGGAAAACTCAGCCGACCGACACGGAGTGGGCAGATATTTCCCCCATGCAAGAGCAAATTTTGTCACAAGAAACGACCCTGTTTTCTTTGAACGCAACGCTATAGACGGTGTTATCAACCAGAACGGACACGGAATTTATCCTTACCATTCATGGGCAGGCGGCGCAAGAGAGGATTTGGAATTCTACATTGACTTCGGTGCTGAGGTCGAGGTGGAAAAAATCGACTTTTTCCTTCGTGCCGATTTTGCGAATGACCACGATACTTATTGGAAAAGCATTGATGTCGAGTTTGACGACGGCCAGATAGCTTACGGTCAGTTTGAAAAGCCCACAGGCGGACAGACTCTGATGCTTGATGAACCAAAGGTTACAAAAACCTTGCATTTTACAAATTTTAAACAGGTATCCTATCCCCTTTCATTTGCGGGACTAAGTCAGGTACAGGTTTATGGAAAATATATAAAAAAGGAGCTGGAGAAAGTGGAAATCAGAAATGCGTCCAACGCTAAGGACGTTAAATACTACACAACAGACAGATTAAGAGAGGAATTCCATATCGGAAGCCTTTTCACAAAAGACAACACCAGAATGGTTTACAGCCATATTGACAGAATTATTACTGCAGGAATTATGCCCGTTCATCAGGTAATGTCTCTTGAAGGCGGCAAAGAACTTGCCTCCGACTATTTCCTCGAAAGACGTGAAATGGGTTGTATCAACATCGGCGGCAAAGGTATTATCACAGTTGACGGTACAGAATATGTTATGGAACCCCGTGACGGTATCTATATAGGCAAAGGCAATAAGGAAATCACCTTTAAGAGCCTTAGCATCGAAGAACCTGCTAAGTTCTATATCAGTTCCTGCCCTGCTCACAAGGAATATCCTACAGTTAAAATTGATATTTCAAAAGCTAAAAAAGTTCCATGCGGCAGCGTTGAAGACGCAAACAAACGCGTAATCAACCAGTATATTCACCCTGAAGTAATGCAGAGCTGTCAGCTCGCAATGGGTCTTACTCAGCTTGAGGTCGGCAGTGTTTGGAACACTATGCCCACCCACACTCATGACAGACGTATGGAGGTTTATCTCTATCTTGATATGGACGAAAACGACGTAGTATTCCACATGATGGGCGAGCCTAACGAAACACGCCACATCATTATGCACAATGAAGAAGCAGTTATCAGCCCAAGCTGGTCAATTCACAGCGGCGTTGGTACAAAAAATTACTCCTTTATCTGGGCAATGTGCGGCGAAAACCAGGAATTTACAGATATGGACCATATCGCTACAAGAGATTTAAGATAAGGAGAGTAGATATATAATGATGAATTCATTCAGACTTGACGGAAAAGTTGCGCTTGTAACAGGTGCCTCCTACGGAATCGGTTATTCCATTGCAAAAGCTCTTGCATCCGCAGGTGCAAAAATCGTGTTTAACGACATTAAACAGGAGCTTGTTGATAAGGGTATCGAAGCTTACAAGGCAGACGGTATTGATGCAAAAGGCTATGTTTGCGACGTTACTGACGAAGCGGGCGTTAATGAGCTTGTTGCAAAAATCGAAAAAGAAGTTGGCGTAGTTGACATTCTCGTCAACAACGCAGGTATTATCAAAAGAATTCCCATGTGCGATATGACCGCGGCGGAATTCAGACAGGTAATTGACGTTGACCTCAACGCACCTT
>JBAYOS010000117.1:0-5494 GCA_041678125.1 Monoglobales bacterium | reverse complement strand
TAAAATTAAAAAAACTCCCGAGCATGAGATGAAAAAGCTCGCCTCCGAAATGCTCAATTTGGTTAATTTAAAAGGTTATGAAAAGCGTACCGTTGCATCCCTTTCAGGCGGCCAGCAGCAGCGTGTTGCCATTGCGCGAGCTCTTGTAAACCGTCCTCAGGTGCTTTTGCTTGACGAGCCTTTAAGTGCGCTTGATTTAAAGCTCAGAAAAGAAATGCAGCTTGAACTTAAGTCAATTCAGCAGCAGCTCGGGCAAACCTTTGTATATGTAACCCACGACCAGGAGGAAGCCCTCACCATGTCCAACTTCGTCGTTGTATTAAACGACGGTGTTATTCAGCAGCAGGGCTCCCCGATTGATATATATAATGAGCCTGCAAATGCATTTGTCGCAAAGTTTATCGGTCAGAGCAACATTTTGGACGGTATCATGGAAGAAGATTTCCGTGTTAGTTTCGGCGGAAAAACCTTCCATTGCGTTGATAGCGGTTTTGCCAAAAACGAGCCTGTTGATGTGGTTATAAGGCCTGAGGATTTAAAAATCTGCAGTCATGAAAAATCAATGTTTACAGGAACCGTAAAATCGGTTGTTTTCAAAGGTATGCATTATGAAATGATAATTAACGCGTTGGGATTTGATTTTCAGCTTCAGTCAACATTGTGTGAGGAGCCTGGAGCTGAGGTATGTCTGCGGTTTGAACCGTTCGACATACATATAATGCACAAATCCGAGGTGCCCTGCCATGAAGAATAAGCTTCTGACATCCACCTATGTGGCATGGATTTTTATTTTTATCGTCCTGCCCCTTGCATTAATTGTATTTTATGCTTTTACGGTAAACGACGGCAATATTGTCCGCTTTACAATGGGCAATTTCATTAAGTTTTTCACCGAGGGCGTATATTTAAAATCGCTCTTCCGTTCAATTTATCTTGCGCTTGTATCAACAATCATCTGCCTGTTGATAGGCTATCCGATGGCTATGATACTTGCGGGGCTTACCCCGAAAATTCAAAGTTTTTGCGTAACGCTTTTTGTTCTTCCCATGTGGATGAACTTTCTTATGAGAACTTATGCATGGCTGACAATTCTTGAAAACAACGGGCTGATTAACACTTTACTTGTAAAGCTCGGTTTTGGCAAGCTTGAGCTTTTATATAATCAGGGCGCGGTAGTTTTGGGTATGGTTTATAACTTTCTGCCCTTTATGGTATTCCCTATCTACTCGTCGCTTACAAAAACCGACCATTCCATTATAGAAGCGGCTCAGGACTTGGGTGCTAACAAACTCCGCGTTTTCTGGTCGGTAACATTTCCGCTCAGCCTGCCTGGTATAGCCTCAGGCGTTTCTATGGTGTTTATGCCGGCGGTTACCACATTTGTCATTTCAAGACTTATGGGTGGCGGGCACACCTCGCTTATCGGCGACATAATCGAGCAGCAGTTCCTATACGCTAACGACTGGAATTTTGCTTCCGCAATTTCCGTCATTGTTATGATAATACTTCTTGCAAGTATGGCAATAGTTCCCAAGGGTAAGTCAGAGGAACCCGAAGGAGGCGGACTATGGTAAAAAAACTAATTAAAAATATCTATTCAACCCTTGTTTACCTGTTCCTATATGCTCCCATACTGATAATGGTTGTATATTCCTTCAACGGGTCGAAATTCCGCAACAAATGGGGCGGTTTTTCTCTGAAATGGTATAAAGAACTTTTTAATAACCACGAAATAATCCGCGCACTTTGGAATACACTTATTATTGCGGCGGTTTCTGCGATAATTTCAACCATAATCGGAATTGCCGCTTCGTGGCTTTTATACAGAATGAAAAACCGCAAGTTTAAATCCGTGATATTAAACACATCATATCTGCCCATGCTCAACCCCGATATTGTAACGGGCGTATCAATGATGATTCTATTTGTATTCATCGCTCTTCCGAGAGGATTTGCAACGCTTCTTTTAGCCCATATAACCTTTAGCGTTCCATATATAGTGCAGTCCCTGCTCCCTAAGTTTAACCAGCTTAATAAAAACACCTACGAGGCCGCTCTTGATTTGGGCGCAACGCCGTGGGAAGCTTTTTATAAGGTTATTCTGCCCGAGCTTATCCCGGGCATTGCAACGGGAATGTTACTTGCGTTTACACTGTCGATAGATGACTTTGTAATCAGCTTTTTCACCACCGGACCGGGCGTGTCCAACCTTTCAATTATGATTTACTCTATGACAAGAAAGGGTATAAATCCGTCAATAAACGCATTGTCAACGATAATGTTCCTGTCGGTGCTGTTCCTTCTTATCACAGTAAATACAAGACTTAAAGACAAAAATCCAAAAAATTAATCAGGAGTGGTAAAATTGAAAAAAATCGTATCCCTTATTCTTATCTGTGTAATGTCCATCTTCACATTATCTGCTTGCGACGACCGTCCGAAACTGAAAATTTTCAACTGGGGCGAATATATTGACGAATCGGTTCTGGAAGAATTTTCAGAAAAATTCGGCGTAAAAATTGTTTACGATACATTTGCAACAAATGAAGAAATGTATGCAAAGATTAAAGCAGACCCCGCCTCCTATGACATTATTTTCCCGTCTGAATATATGGCAAAAAGAATGATAGATGAGGGACTGATCAGCAAAATTGATATGTCTAAGATTCCTAATTTTGAGAAAATCGACAGTATGTTCAAAGGCCTTTACTATGACCCGAACAACGAATATACTGTTCCATACCTCTGGGGAACGCTGGGAATACTTTATAACACAAACAACGTTAAAGAGCCTCCTACAAGCTGGGATGTGCTTTTCAACGGTCAGTACAACAAAAGACTTTTGATGATTGACAGCCATCGTGATACCATCGCCGCGGCACTGAAATATCTCGGTTACTCGCTCAATACAACAGACCCGAAAGAACTTGATGAAGCTATGCAGCTTTTAATCAAGCAAAAACCCGATGTTTTGGCTTATGTCGTTGACGAAGTTAATGACAAAATGCTTGGCGAAGAGGCAGACATTGCAATAACATGGTCGGGAAATGCGATTGAAACCATGATGAGTTCCGACGGCAACTTCAACTATATTATTCCGTCTGAAGGTTCAAACTGGTTTGTTGATGTTATGTGTATCACCGAGCAGTCAAAAGTTAAAGATATTGCTACAGAATTTATAAACTTTATGTGTGAAAAGGATATTGCAACCAGAAACTGTCTTGAGGTAACATATTCCACTCCTCAATCTGAAGTTTATGAAGAAGTTAAAAAAGCGAATCCCGAATTTGCCGCAAACAAAGCAGCTTTCCCGTCTGCCGAGGAACTTAAATACATGGAAATGTTTATTACAAGCGATGATATAAACAGAATGTACGATGAAATTTGGCAGAAAATTAAAGCCGAATAAGCTTATATAAACTTTCCCACAGGGAAATATAACAGTGTTGTTTGACAGCACAATTTAAAATAGTTGATGACTTCAAATAATATAAGTATAGCCGATTTATTTTATAAATCGGCTATACTATTTCTTTTCTTAAATTTTCAATAATCTTTTTTTCGAGTCTTGAAACCTGCACCTGAGAAACTCCTAAAATTTCGGCAACCTGAGCTTGAGTTTTGTTTTTATAATATCTCATAAGTAAAATATACTTTTCCCTGCTGCTGAGTTTTTTTGTTGCCTCTGCCAAGCTTAGAAAGTCAGTCGTTTTTTCAACAAAATCCGAACCTTCCGCAAGGATATCTACTATAGAAGCATCACCATCACCGACAGGCTTATTTATTGAAACAGGTTTTTTATCGGCATCAAGACATTCTAAAATTTCTTCTTCTGATTTATCAAGTCTTTTTGCAATTTCGGAAACTGTAGCCTCAATTCCTGTTTCCGCCGAAATATCATTTGCCGCCTTTTTTGCCTTAATTGCAAGCTCCTTTAAGCTTCGGCTGACCTTTATCATTCCGTCATCTCTCAAAAACCTTTTGATTTCCCCCATTATCAGATAAACCGCATAGGTAGAAAACATAACTCCCTTGTCAGTTTCAAACCTTTTTGCCGCCTTAATCAGGCCGATACAGCCCGTTTGAAACATATCTTCCTTTTCTCCTGGTGCAACAGGCATACGACTCACCACGCTCCAAACAAGTTTTTCATTTTCTTTTACGAGCGTTTCAAGTGCATCCGTTTTTCCCGACCTGTACCTCTCAATCAGAAGGGCATTTTTATCCACATTCGGCTTCCTCCCCCGCTGTCTCAAGAGTTTTTGTCATAATAATTCTTGTGCCCACACCGGGAAGAGATTTAACCTCTACTTTGTCCATAAAGGTTCCCATAACCGTAAATCCCATACCTGAGCGTTCCCCGTCGGGATTTGTTGTAAAAAGAGGTGTCATTGCCCTTTCAATATCTTCGATGCCTTTTCCTTTGTCTGCAATTATGATTTTGACCTGTCTGTCCCTGACCTCACATTCAATATAAATAACTCCGTTTTCATTTTCATAGCCGTGAATAATGCTGTTTGTTACGCCCTCGGAAACTGCCGTTTTTATCTCATTAATTTCGGCAAGTGTAGGGTCATATCTTGCAATAAATGCCGATACCGCAACTCTGGCAAAGGACTCGCAGGAGCTTTTTGCCGGAAACTGAATTTTCATTATATCGTTCATATGTATTAACCTCCCTTCACGCTACGTCGACAATGTCGCGAAGTCCTGACATAAATATTATTTTTTTAATATAATCGGGTGCATTTTTTATCATAACTCTGCCTCCGTAAAGGCTCATTAAATGAAATCTGCCCATAATTATTCCGATTCCCGAGCTGTCCATAAAAGTAAGTTCGGAAAAATCAAAAACAAGTGTTTTAACATTTCCGCCCTTGATTTCAATATCAATATTTTCCCTGACTGCTTTTGAATTGTGGTGGTCAAGCTCACCCGCAATTTTAACTGTGAGTCTATCACTTCTTTTGATAATAGAAAAATTCATTTTTAATCTCTCCTTTGCTGTCTTAGTATAATATAAACTATGTATCGGTTAATTTTTTGTCAAACGGTGTAGGGGTTTCATTTTATATTATCAACAAATTTTTACCAAATATACATAAAAAAACAAAAAAAGGACAATCTTTTCAGATTGTCCGAATAAATTAAAGAATTTCGTACATTTGGGAAGCAGTTTCTTTGGTTGCGTGTTCATTTAAATCCAAGACTCTTGCTTTTAATAATTTATCGCCGAAAGATATTTCTATGACATCTCCGACCTTAAGCTTATCTCCCGGCTTTGCAACCTTGCCGTTAATGCTTACCCTGCCGCCGCTGCACGCGTCATTTGCAACTGTCCGGCGTTTAATGATACGCGAAACCTTCATGAATTTATCTATTCTCATTTTTCCCACCCTATATAAAACGCGGAGGCAAGTTACCTCCGCATTTTATAAATAATTAAATTATTTACCTGCAACTTTGTCTTTCAAAGCTTTGCTGATTTTAAAAG
>JBAYOS010000116.1:0-5557 GCA_041678125.1 Monoglobales bacterium | reverse complement strand
TTGTGCTATAAAGGTAAGTCCGATAAACATCTCTGTTCATGCGGTCAGTGCGGAAGTCCGCGCATTTATGATGGGTAACAACAATGCAGGAAACCCGATAGAGCGTATGAAAAAATTCGCCGATGCGGGAATTATTATGAACTGCCAGATAGTGCTTTGCCCCGGGATAAATGACGGCAAAGTGCTTGACGAGAGTATTAGAACACTGGGCGAAATGTATTCGCATATCTACTCTGTTTCAGTTGTTCCCGTCGGCTTGACAAAGCATAGGGAGGGTCTGTTCGATTTAAAACCGTTTGATAAAGAGATGGCGGCGGAAGTTGTAAAACAGGTGAGCGGCTGGCAGGAAAAGTTCTATAAAGATTATGGGACACGGCTGGTTTATCTTGCGGACGAGTTTTACCTTAAAGCAAATATACCGCTGCCGAAAGCGGAGGAATATGAGGATTTTCCCCAGATAGAAAACGGTGTAGGACTTATTTCCTCAATGCAGGAGGAGTTTGACTTTGAGATTGAAAATGTAAAACCTCTCAAAAGCCCCCGAACAGTCAGCATTGCTACGGGAGGGGCGGCCTATGATTTTATCTGCTCTCTTGCAAGAAGGCTTGAAAGCGCGGCGGACGGACTTAAAATAAATGTTTATAAGATTAAAAATTATACCTTCGGGGAAAAAATAACGGTAGCAGGGCTGATTTGCGGAAAAGATATAATCAAAGCCCTTGAAGGAAAAGAACTTGGGGACACATTGTTTATTTCAAGCTCCATGCTCCGTGATGGCGAAAATGTATTGCTTGATGATGTTACAACAGACGACTTGTCGGGGGCGCTTAATGTGAGGGTGGAAGCGGTTGACAACGACGGGATGCAGTTTGTGCAAAAGTTGACAAGTCAGTAAAAATAAGGTATAATTAACTAATTGATAGTGTGAAAACTGGGCGCCGCATAAAGGTGCGGCGGAATGGAGTTTTATATGAAACCTATAGTTGCGATTGTGGGCAGACCGAACGTTGGAAAATCTGCTCTTTTTAACAGACTCGTCGGTAAAAAGGTATCCATTGTCGAGGATACTCCCGGCGTCACCCGTGACCGAATATATTCGGAGGCCGAGTGGCGGGGCAGACAGTTTTTGATGATAGACACAGGGGGTATCGAGCCGACTGAGGACGATGAACTTCTGGTAAATATGAGACGTCAGGCACAGGTGGCAATAGAGCTTGCGCACGTCACGATTTTTGTTGTTGACCTTAAAACAGGTGTGACAGCTGCGGATGCGGAAATTGCTTCAATGCTGCAAAAATCACGCAAACCTGTTGTGCTTGCGGTAAACAAAACCGACAAGGTAGGGGACCTTCCTGCCGATTTCTATGAATTTTACAATCTCGGACTTGGCGACCCCGTTGCGGTATCTGCACTGCAGAGCCTTGGCTTGGGAGACCTGTTGGACGAGGCGTTTAAATATTTCCCTGCAGAAGAAGAAGCAGACGATGATGACGATATTATTCGTGTTGCGATTATAGGCAGACCTAATGCGGGAAAATCCTCGCTTATCAATCAGATAACGGGCGAGGAAAGGGTTATTGTCAGCGATATTCCCGGAACGACAAGAGATGCGGTTGATACCTACGTGGAATACGGCGGTGTGAAATACCTTTTTATTGATACGGCAGGTATCAGGCGCAAAAGCAAGGTTGATGAAAAGATAGAAAAATTCAGCGTTCTTCGGGCATTTGCCGCTGTTGACAGGGCGGATGTGTGCCTGATAGTAATAGACGGTAACGAGGGCATCGCTGAGCAGGACGCAAAAATTGCGGGATATGCCCACGAAGAAGGAAAAGCGAGTGTTGTGCTTGTAAATAAATGGGACCTTGTTTCAAAGGAAACGGGCACCATGAACGAGTATAAGAAGCGGGTTCAGGAACAGCTTTCGTTTATGACCTATGCTCCCATAGAATTTATTTCGGCAAAAACAGGTTCAAGGGTGGACAAGATATATCCGATTATAAATAAGGTTGCAAAAATGCACGCAACCAGAATAAAAACAGGTGCACTGAACGATATTATAAATGAGGCGACACTTAAGGTTCAGCCGCCCTCAGATAAAGGTAAAAGGCTTAAGATTTATTATGCAACTCAGCCATCGGCTAAACCGCCGACATTTGTTGTATTTGTAAATAACAAGGATTTGGCGCATTTTTCCTATATCAGATATTTGGAAAATCAGATAAGAGATGCTTTCAGCCTTGAGGGGACTCCGGTGAGATTTATTATAAGAGAACGTGGAGAGAAAAATAGTTAATCTGTTTGGGAGGAAAATATGAACATAATTATTATCGTTATAAGTGCAGTTATTTGTTATCTTTTCGGAAGCATCAGTTCATCAATACTTGTCGGAAAAAGCTTTGGACTGCGTGATATAAGAAAGCATGGCAGCGGTAACGCGGGGGCTACGAACACGCTTCGTGTTCTTGGTAAAAAAGCGGCAATTCTGACTGTTATAGGCGACGTTTTAAAAACAGCGATTGCCATGCTTATTGCAAGGTTTTTGGCGACATTTATTGACGGAAACCTTAAGGAAATATCCGTTTACATTTCGGCATTTTCTATTGCAATCGGTCATAACTTTCCCGCCTATTTCAAATTCAAAGGCGGAAAAGGCGTTTTAGCTTCGGGAGTTATAATAATAATGCTGAATCCGGTTATAGGAACTGTTACGGTTTTGTGCGCCATTACAATTATGGCAACCACAAGATATGTTTCGCTCGGTTCAATATCGGCAGGTTTAATTTATATAATCTGGATAATCTCTTATTACACAGACGATATTGCAAGAATAATCTTTTCGCTTGTACTGGGCCTGATGCTTGTTATAAGACATTCCTCCAATATTAATAGGCTTATCAGCGGAACTGAAAGTAAGCTTGGAGCAAAAAAGGAAATCAAGTGATGAACAAAAAGGAAAGCGGAGTCGGAACGGTAGGATTTATATTTGTCAGCATAGTTCTGGCAAAACTTCTGGGCTTGCTCAGAGGAACAGCCGTTGCGTATTTCTATGGTACCGACTATGTCGCGAGCGCATATTCAATGGCATCTCAGCTGCCTGTAAACTTCTTTGATATGATACTCGGGTCGGCGGTTTCCTCCGCATTTATCCCGGTATATAACAAGTTTTGTCAGAATGACGGAAGAAAACGCGCGGACGATTTTGCATCAAGATTTATAAATATTATATCGATAGTGACGGGTGTCCTGTCAGTTATCGGTGTTATTTTTGCGCCCGCCATTATAAAAATTATTGGAGGCGGAATGCAGCCCGAGGCGGCATCTCTTGCGGCGCAGCTGCTCAGGATAATGTTCCCGCTGGTAATTTTCACGGGACTTGCTTTTTCGTTTGTCGGAATTTTGCAATCTCTCGGGGAATTTAAGGTTCCGGCGCTTATGAGCCTTATATCAAACCTTGTATGTATTCTCTATCTTTTCACAATGAATGACAGGTTTGGTGTCTACGGACTTTCGGCCGCGCTTTTAATCGGCTGGGCGTTGCAGTTTTTTATTCTGATTTACCCCGCGAAAAAGAGGGGGTTTACATACAGGCTGAATGCAGGTATAAAAGAATCGGGATTTAGAGATGTTGCAAAGCTTGCGCTTCCGGTGCTTTTGGCGTCATGGGTGCAGCCTATAAATACAATGATAAACCTAAGCATAGCCTCGGGACTTAGAAGCGGCAGCGGAATAGCAGTCCTCGACTATGCAAACAAGCTTTATATAATAGCGGCATCCGCATTTTCAATGGCGGTGACCAATTATATTTTCCCCAAGCTTTCAAGACTCAGTGCGGGGAATAATAAAAAAGAGTGGTCTGATACGCTGACAGGCAGTATCGGAACGGTCCTGTTCATCGTAATTCCGATAATGATTGTATTCATTTTCGGCAGCGAGGAAATAATAAGAATTATTTACGGCAGAGGGCAGTTTGACGAGAATTCGGTTAAAATGACTTCTTCGGCATTAAGATTTTATTCTGTTGGTATGATTTGGTTTGCTGTCCAGGAAATTTTTAACAAAGCTTTTTACTCGGTAATGGACTCAAAAACGCCCGTTATTGCGGCGGCATTGGGGATTGTAATTAACATATCGCTGAGCTTTATCCTGTCAAAAAGTATGGGAATAGACGGACTTGCACTTGCTGCTTCAATTTCTGCGTTTGTATGCAGTATTTTCAGCTTTATAAGATTGAAAAAGAAAACTGAATCGGTAAAAATTTCTGGTATTTTTAAACTTCTTATTTCTGCAGTAATCGGCGGAGCGGTGTGCTATGGGTCACGCTTGATTTCACTTGATGCCATAACTGCAGCGAACTTTATAAAATCAGCGGCGGTGCTTATAATTACCGCGGCTTCGGGTGGGGCAGCATATCTTGCAGTCGGCTTTGTCCTTAAAGTAAAGGAAACCGAGGCTCTGCGCAGGGCGGTTAATACTTTATTTAAAAGATAGTGCTTCACAAAAGGGGGTGACTTAAATGAATAACGGAATAATATTGTCTGCTCTTGCGAGATTTTGGAGTTTTCTGTGCAGAGCATACGAAAACAGTATATATTTCAAAATATTTAATAAAATAGCGTACTGGATTTACAGACTTTTTTCCTCAAGCCTTCTGTTTGGGTTTTTCAGCAAAACAAAAACAGATGCCGAGCAGAGCGTTGTTTCAAAAATCATTAACGCCTTTTTCGGTTTTTTCCACAAACATCTACACCAAAGGGTGTATGTAATCGGCAATACGGCAAAAAGAAGCATAGTTGTCAGAAGCGTATCAAGTTTTATAAACAGCTGGTATGCAATAAGCATCAGTTATTATTCAATGACGCTTGCGGCATTTGTAGGATTCAGACTTGTTTTAAAAAGGGTGCTGTCTGAAATGACAGGGCCATATACAATTTTTCTTATATTAGTGGCGGCTGTGGGCATATTTATAGATGTTTCACCCGCCGCGTTATACGAGGGAAGCTCCTTTAGAAAGCATCTGGGATTTCAGGATTTGCCCGAAAGTGTGATGCTCAGAAAAAGAATAAAACCTCACAAAGCGGTAACGGTTTCACTTGTTATCGGTAGCATTGCGGGCATTCTTACGGTCGTTCCGATAGGCTGGCTGGCAGTTGTCGCAGTCGGAGGAATAGTTTTGCTGATAGCAAAACCGAAGTTCGCGGTTATCCTTGTGGCGGCATGTTTTCCGCTTCTGCCCACAATGGGAGTTGCGGCACTGGGAGTGTACCTGCTGGCGGTACTGTTTATAAAATATCTTTACAGTGAAAACAGTCATATAAATATTGATACATTTGACATAGCAATCCTTGTAATGTGCGCGGTGATTGTTTACGGAGTTTTAAATTCACACGCACTTTTGGGCAGTATTGCTCCTGCGGCGGTATATATTTTATTTGTTTCAAGCTTTTATGTTATCCGCCGAGCGGCTCACGAAAAGGATTTTCTTAAAACACTTCTGAACTTTATCGTTCTGGTTTCCGTGGCAGTTTCCCTTTACGGAATTTATCAAAAGCTGACA
>JBAYOS010000115.1:0-5623 GCA_041678125.1 Monoglobales bacterium | reverse complement strand
GAAAAACGTGCTCCCTACCCCACAAAAAAGGTTACCCGCAGAAAACCGCTTTTCTCACCGAGAATGCTTCATTCGGGTTACTGTCTTGATGAATATCCCGACGAGCACCTATCCGCTATCGCTCATGCAGGCCGTGATGCAATACTTGTGTTCACTGTGGAAGCAAACAAAACTCCTTGCGGTTTTCTTGATTTTAACGAACTGATTCACAGAGCCGCTAAATACGGTCTTGACGTATATGCTTACAGCTATATTCATACTAACGTCCACCCGGACGAACCTAATGCAAAAGAGGTTTATGACAGCCTTTACGGCAGAGTTTTCAAAGAATGTCCCGGACTTAAAGGTATCACCCTTGTCGGCGAAAGCGTTGAATTTGCAAGTAAGGACCCGCGCGTTTGCAAGCCTGGCGGTGACTATGATTCAAACGAAGTCCCCTCAGGCAAACCCCGTCCCGGTTGGTTCCCCTGCAACGATTTTCCGCAGTGGATTGAGCTTGTCAGAGATTCTGTAAGAAAATACAGGCCGGATGCTGATATTGTTTTCTGGACATATAACTGGGGTTGGGCTCCTAAAAAAGAACGTATTGAACTTATTGAAAATATGCCGACAGACGTATCGCTGCTCTGCACGTTTGAAATGTTCCATAAATATAAAGTTGAAAATATTACCGAATATTGTTCAGACTACTCACTTGTTTTCGAGGGCCCCGGTGAATATTTCACCTCTGAGGCCGAGGCTGCAAAAAAACGTGGTATTAAGCTTTATTCCATGACTAACACAGGAGGTCTTACATGGGATATGGGCACAATTCCCTACGAGCCGATGCCCTACCAGTGGATTAAACGTTACAAGGGTATGCTAAGCGCAAATAAAGTATATGGTCTTTGCGGAATAATGGAATCTCACCATTTCGGTTTTTATCCTTCATTTATAGGCGACCTTTCAAACCTTGCACTTTCCGATACTGAAATGACAATGGAGGAACATTTGAAACATATTCTCATCAAGCATTTCGGCAAAGATAACGAGGTTATGGTTGACGAGGCACTTATGCTTTGGAGTGAAGCAATAACACATTTTGCTCCTGCAAACGAGGACCAGTACGGTCCCTTCCGTGTAGGTCCGTCATATCCGCTTTGCCTCAGAAGAGTGGTTAATGTTCCGGCACCCGATTATGCACATTTCGGTTCGAGGATTTGCTACACGGATTACCCCAAATACCCCAGCAACGATTTCCCGCTTAACACGGCAGGAACGCTTAGAATTCCTGTTGAAATCCGCTCGCTTACAAAGGCAAAGGATTTAATGGTAAGAGGTATTAATATTCTCGAAGCTATTGAAAATAAAAATGGCGAGCTGCTTAAGCTTATCAATCTGGGCAAATATATCGAAACCATTATTGCAACAGGTATCAATGTTAAAAAATGGTATATTACCAAGACAAAGCTTCTCATTGAGCAGGATAAGTCCGAAATAAGCAGGCTCTTTACCAAGCTTGAGGCTATTGCCGAGGCAGAGCTTAAAAATGCCGAAAGCGCAATAGAGTTTGTTGAAAAAGACTCCCGTCTCGGTTGGGAACCGAGTATGGAATATGTTGGCGACAAGGCCGCTATCGAGTGGAAAATCCGCCAGCTTAAATATACTATTTCAAAGGAAATTCCCGATTATAAGGCAAGTTTCGAAAGATAAACAGACAAGAGAAAAGCCGAGTGTTTTAAGTAACACTCGGCTTAAAATATTTATTTAAGGGATTAATACATTCCCATTCCGCCGCCCATGCCTGCAGCTGCTGCCGTGCCGTCATCTTTGGCTGGAATATCTGCAACAAGGCTTTCTGTCGTGAGAAGCATTGATGCAACCGAAGCTGCATTCTGAAGTGCGCTTCTTGTAACTTTTGTCGGGTCAACAATACCTGCTTCAAGCATATCTACCATTTCCTCGGTGAGGAAGTTGCAGCCTATGCCCGGTTTTGAAGCTTTGATTTTTTCAACAATAACGCTGCCGTCAACACCTGCGTTTGCAGCAATCTGTCTTACAGGCTCTTCAAGAGCTTTTACAAGAATTGATGCGCCTGTCTTTTCGTCACCCGAAAGTGTTTCCATAACAGCCTTAACATCGGCAATCGCATTTATATAAGCAGTACCGCCGCCTGGCACAATACCTTCTTCAACTGCGGCTCTTGTAGCAGCCAGAGCATCTTCAATTCTGAGCTTCATTTCTTTCATTTCAACTTCTGTAGCGGCACCAACCTTAATTACTGCAACGCCGCCCGAAAGCTTAGCAAGTCTTTCCATAAGCTTTTCTTTATCGAATTCAGAAGTTGTTTCTTCAATCTGGGTTTTTATCTGCGCAACTCTGTCTTTAATTGCAGAAGGATCGCCCATACCGTCAACGATAATAGTATTTTCCTTCTGAATTTTAACCTGTTTAGCGCGGCCAAGCTGTTCGATTTTTGTCTCTTTAAGCTCAAAGCCAACTTCTTCGCTGATAACCTGACCACCGGTTAAAATTGCGATATCTTCAAGCATTGCTTTTCTTCTGTCACCAAATCCGGGGGCCTTAACACCTACGCAAATGAAAGTTCCGCGGAGTTTGTTGAGCACGAGAGTTGTAAGAGCTTCGCCCTCAATATCCTCAGCAACAATAATAAGCTTTTTGCCCATCTGAACAATTTGCTCGAGAAGCGGCAATATATCCTGAATGTTTGAAATTTTCTTGTCTGTAATAAGAATGTAAGCGTCGTCAATAACAGCTTCCATTTTTTCAGTATCTGTTACCATATAAGGTGAGATGTAGCCTCTGTCAAACTGCATACCTTCAACTACATCTGAATATGTTTCGGCGGTTTTGGATTCTTCAACGGTAATAACACCGTCATTTCCAACCTTTTCCATAGCATCGGCAATTAATTCGCCGATACTTTCGCTTGCGGCAGAAATTGCAGCAACACGAGCAATATCGTCTTTGCCTTTAATTTTTTCGCTGTTTTTCACAATATTTTTAACTGCTGCATCAACAGCTTTCGCCATACCTCTGTTTAAAATCATCGGGTTAGCGCCTGCAGCGAGGTTTTTCAATCCTTCTCTGATGAATGCCTGAGCTAACAGTGTAGCTGTTGTTGTACCGTCACCTGCTACATCATTAGTTTTTGTGGCAACCTCTTTTACAAGCTGAGCACCCATATTTTCAAACGGGTCTTCAAGCTCGATTTCCTTTGCGATTGTAACACCGTCATTTGTGATAAGGGGTGCGCCGAATTTTTTGTCCAAAACAACGTTTCTGCCCTTAGGGCCGAGTGTTATTTTAACTGTATCTGCAAGAGCGTTGACACCGCGTTCCAAAGCGCGTCTTGCTTCTTCTGAACTTAGAATCTGTTTAGCCATTTATCTTTCCTCCTTTTTTTGCAAAAGCTTAGTCTTCAACAACAGCGAGAATGTCGCTCTGTCTAACAATAATATACTGCTGACCGTCAAGCTTAACTTCAGTTCCTGCATACTTACTTACAATAACTTTCTGGCCAACCTTAACTTCCATTTTTACCTCGTTGCCGTCAACCATCCCTCCGGGACCCACTTCAATTATTTCAGCAATCTCAGGTTTTTCTTTCGCCGCTGCCGCAAGAACGATACCACTTTTTGTGGTTTCTTCCGCTTCAACCATTTTAACAACGACTCTGTCTGATAATGGGTTTAATTTCATAATTTTTACCTATCCTTTCTGCTTACAAAAAATTTAAATTTTTATTTCATCTGCCTGTAAGCCGACAGAATAAAAAACAAATACCGTAAGTCCGGATTTGCCTTAATTTATAAACATTTTTCGGCATTTTATTAGCACTCATGTCTGCTGAGTGCTAAGCCTTAGTTATAATATACTAAGTTATGGAAAAATATTCAACCCTTTTAACTGTCCGATTTTTCAGATTATAACAAAATAACTCTATATTACTTTCATTTTCTCGTTTTTTCTTCAATTTTTATTTGTCAAACAATATTTTAAATTTTTTTGTGTATTTTTACCCTTATTTCCCGCATATCATTTTATAAAAGGGGTGTGAAAACGTGAATAAAAGCTCCGACTTTAAAAACAAGGAAGTCATAAACATTCTTGACGGAAAGCGGCTTGGTTTTGTGAGCGACGTGGATATAAATTATGAAAAGGGCACCGTTCAGGCTATCATCGTTCCCGGTCCGTCAGCATTTTTAAATATCTTTTCGGGCGGCGCCCACGATTATGTAATTCCATGGAGCAACATTACCAAAATCGGCGACGATATAATATTGGTGGATTACAGACCGTAATCTTTTTTTCGCTCTAATAGTCCGTCAAAGCGCGAAATATATTCGGCAGGGTTTTTAAAATTAAAAACCCTTTTAAATTTATTTACCCCATCAGTTTTTATCTTGGTAACACTACCCGCACCGATACCTAAAACGGTGCCGATATCCTCCATCATGAATATATTGTAGACACTCTCTTTCCCCTGTCTTGCAAATCCTGTGTTTTCAAGACAGCCGAGGGTGTCCTTCTGCCTGTAAAGATAATAAGGATTTAATCCGTTTACCGTCAGTTTATCAAAGGCATAGTCAACCATTTTCTCGGCATCATAGGTAATATATTCGGCTCTCTTTAAATCCGCCGCTCTTTTGACGCACATTGTATGAACGGTTATTCCGTCAGGTTCCATAGAAAGCAGCTTGTCAATGCTTTTATAAAACATTTTCTCTGTTTCACCCGGAAGTCCTGCTATAACATCGGTGTTTATATGTGATATGTCGAGTTCCCGTGCCATATAATATGTTCTTTCAAACTCCTCGGCTGTATGATTTCTGCCGATAGACTTTAGAATATCATTATTCATCGTTTGCGGATTGATGCATATTCGGGTCATACCCGCATCCTTTGCCGCACGAAGCTTACTTATAGTAATTGTGTCTGCCCTGCCTGCTTCAACGGTAAATTCCTTCAAATCGGCAAAGGAAAAAGCGTCACCTGCCGCCATAACCACTTTTCGAAACATTTCATCGTCTAAAGAGGTGGGTGTTCCTCCCCCGATATATAGCGCTTCAACCCTTTTCCCACTGCCTTTTATAAGATTTGCAGTCGCGCGCATTTCTTTGATAAGGCAGTCGACATAAGGCCTTATCAGATGCTGCTGCTTGCCCATAGGAAGGGATACAAAAGAGCAGTACTGACACCTTGTGGGGCAAAATGGTATCCCGATATATACGCAAACGCTGTTTTCATCAATTTCAGACATCACATTTTTTTGAGCCTTATCTGTGAGCATAGACAGGGCTATTTTTTTGTCCGAAACTCTGAATCTTTTTTTAAATTCCTCTGTTTCGCCTGCCCTTGCAAACTCTGTCACAAGCTTTTTGGGTCGGATTCCCGTGATAATTCCCCAAGGAAGATCCCGCCCGTAAATCTCTCTTGCAAGTTGGTAATATCCCAGTTTTGCCGCATCGCCGATTCGCTGCTTTTCATTTCTGATTTTGCTTGGCATTACAGCATTTTCGTTGCGCAGTCCCCCCGCCTCGGTTATAATGTTTTCACCGTCAAAAATGCTTATAACATCGGCATTTTCGGCTGACTCTGCAATAACGGTTTTTTCATTTGT
>JBAYOS010000114.1:0-5756 GCA_041678125.1 Monoglobales bacterium | reverse complement strand
TCCAATTATAAAGACACCTTTGCGAAAATATTGCAAGGTGCCTTTACTTATGTCAAATTATGGTTTCTTTTGTTATCCCCGAAAATTCTTCGCTGAACTCGCCGTATTCGTTTTTGTCGTTTACCGCCCTGACTCTGTAATAATATGTTGTATGCTCCTTAAGATTTTTATCTACATACCTGCCGACAACATATTCCTCCGGCATTACTTTTGCCAGGAATGTTTCATCACTTGGTATAAATCCGCTTTTTTCGCTGCGGTAAAGCTCATAGTGAGAAAAACCGGGTTCAGTATTTGCGCCCCACAGAAGATACAAGTGGCCCGATTCTTCACCTGACGCCGCTCTTGGAGTGCTGATTAAACCTGTGTATTTCGAGCCGATAGGCATAGGATTTTGCGAAACTGCAATTTCTTCTCTGACAGGGATGTTCACCTTGCCCTCACCCAATCTAATGGTTAAAAATCCGTTCACTTTTTCATCAACATTTATCGGAGTTTCCTCATCAGTTCCGACGCGCTTGGCATTAAGCCCGTTAAAGTCAATCTTGAATTTTGCACCAGCCGGATGGTCATTAGTATAAAATCTTGCAACTTCACCTTCTCCGTTTTCAGCGCGCTTTAGCGTGAGCAATCTCAAATTTTCATCATCAACAGCCATAAAGCTTTTTTCACTCGGCAAACTGCCGCTCTGCCTTTTGATTTCTGCTGTCAAAAGAGGATTGGTGTACCGCTCCGCCATTTTAAAAATGCCGGCATTTTTATATCCGCCTTCATAGGAGGTAATTGAATATCTCATGTGGAAATTCATGTGACTGCCGCCTGGGCTGTGCATCTGCAACCAGTCGTTGGCAAAGTAAGAATATATATGCGAGCCGTCTCCTGCGCGGGCATAGTCCGTTTTATCGGGATGAATATGGTCAAACTCAACAAGCTCGCTGTCAAGCTGCATAAGTGCTATACCGAAATTGCCGTTTTCAACGCAACACCATTCGTGTGCCGCCATATACACATCGGTTCCGTGCCCCGTTACATCATTTGCATATTCAGCCATACAGCCGTTTAAGTGGCAAAATCTTCTGCCCTTTTCCACATTAAACGGAAAAGCATAATAACAATATCTGTAATATCTGTTGTTGTTATATAGTGCTTTAACGTGATTTAATGAATTGTCAAAATCAATACGTTTTTCATTGCTGTGCACTGTTACCTTCTGAATTATTTCAGCTCCCGACTGTTCTTCATTCATTACCGATATAACTGTAGTTTGTCCATACTCGGTTATAATACTGAACCTCGCTGTTTCGGGAGTGTGAAAGGATTTGTGATTGTCATCAGTATAGACAAATTCATTGCATCCGTAGCTGCAATTTCGGTCGATAAGCTCTCGATTCAGCGATTTGTCATAAATGGAGCTGACCGAACCCTTGCTGTTAAAAGTAACACGATAAAAACCGTTTTCAATTGTCGGCGCACTATCACATTCAACCTGCGACTTTTCCGTTACAAAAACATTTTTAGGCACAGTTTTATAGCCGAGTGGAGGCACGTCTGTAACATAATATGCACTGTCCTCATGTTTAACCAATTCAGAACGCCTTTGCAAAGTTGGGTTAAAAACCACTATTGAATCCTCATCTGCTTTTATTCGCTTTGAAATTGTGTTCATTGCATTATTCAGTTCGTTGCGCGCTGTTTCCTGTGCCTTTTGAATCCAATCGCGGTGTTGCATCCATGTTTCATAGACGCGCCGTCCCTGGTATCCGCTCGTACCGTAAGAATGTTCGTCATTAAATATCAGGTAGTCCCACGCTCTTTCAAATTCCGTGGCCGGATATTTATATTCATTATCGGCTAGTGCCGCAATAACAGAGAACTTTTCTGCGGTTGGAAGCAGCCTGTCTGCCGCGGATTTTTCGGCAAGAAGGTCGGGTGCAGACAGCGGATGCTGATACCACCCGCCTGTTATGTCTCCGCTGACAACAGGGATTATATCCTTATATTTATTTCTTATTTTTTCAAACGGTTCATCGGGATTGCCGAAAGTTTTTATTTTAGGATATTTCCATTTTTCATTCCATTTTTTTATTGTTTCAGTCAGATGGTATGAAGGCTCCTGGTCGTCACAATAGCTTTCAAACAACCAAATATCATAGGGCATTTTTGATTCCATCAGCGCCAGCTGTCTTGCCATGCAGTTTTCAATTTTTTTCATATAATTTTCACTATACGGAACTACCGGGTCAAAACCGAATGCGTCTCCGCCATGGTTATACTGCGTACTGCCCCAAACCAGTATTTTTTTATCTCTTTCCTTGTTACTCCAGTAAAATAACATAGGAAGATTGGAAGTGTATCTTATGTCTATTCTTGTTCCGCCTCCTCCTGCATCGGGAGTCCACCAAGCGGCGACCTTGTCCGTGTCGCATTTCCATATTGTGGATGGGAGCGGATTCCATTGATTGGGCGCAAAAATAATATTTTCAATTCCCGCATCGACATAAGGCTGAACAATAGCCCATGACAAACCGTTATTGTCTATCATTGTCATGGTTTTTACATCAATATCCCATTTGTTTTTCAGCTTTCTCCTGCCATACGAACTTCTGCACATTTCTTCAAGACCGTAGACCTGAGTATGATTGCCTGCCACACCTGCACAGACTCCGATTTTACCCGTTTTTATATAATTTTCAACTAAATTCTTCGCTTTTTCCTCGCCTCTGTCGGCAACATAATTGTTAAAAAACCATGTTCCTTCCATTATGTAATGATATTTTCCGAAATTATTTTCATTTTCCGTTTTATCGCATAATTCCATAGCTTTTTCTGTGAACAAAACGCTGTTATGCCTTTGGATATACTGCGAATTGTGCAGACCAATATCCGTATGAGTGGAAACCATTACATAAAGCTCCCACTTTCGCGGTGCTTTCCAAATAACAGAGGTTTCTGCCAGAGCATTCCCGTCACCGTCAACTATTGACCATATAGAATCTATATCTCTTTCAGGCGCTTTTAGCATCACATCGGCAGAGCAGTCACCACTGCACAGGCTTATGGGATGTCTGTCAATGATTACAGCCCCTTTCTCCGTTACATTTAAAAACAGATGACAGTCCCTTGAAACGTTGCATTTAATGTTTATCCTCTGCAAATCATTGTGATCTATTAAAGAAAAAGGATTTATTTCCAATGACTTTATTATCATTATACTTTCCTCCGAATTATATTTATCCGATTGCATCAAGCAGACCTTTCAAATAGCCGATAGCATACAGTCTGCCAAGAGCGGTATATCCTGCAGTCCCCTGCTTTTCTCCTGCCATAAGCGGCACATGGTCTACACGGATTGGCACATTAACTCCGCATTTTTTGTATAGCCTTAAAATGTCTGCCATATCAATCGACCCGTTGTCATGAAATGTTTCCCTGAAGTTTTCTTTTGTGCCCATAACATTTCTGAAGTGTATAAAAAAAATCTTTTCTGACAGTTCGGGAATTATTCTGTGCAAATCCTCGCCCATCATTTTATACGTCGCCTGACACATTGTAACGCCTAAATTCTTACTGTTTACAACTCCTAAGGCTTTTTTTATATTTTCATAGCTTGTCATAATTCTTTCAACATTTCCAAGCTTTTCAATCGGCGGATCGTCAGGATGAAGAGCAAGATTTATGTTGTATTTCTCAGCATACGGGATAATGGCTTTGATAAAATAAGTATAATTGTCCCAAAGCTGCTCTTTGGTAATAGCCTTATCAGTCGGAACAATATCTTTCATATCAAAGGCCGTAACCAAAGCACCGCCGCGTTCGGGGAAGTTTTCCGATGTCCTCAGCCAACCGATATGAGCCATAAAATTAAAACAGATTGTTCGAATATCCAGCCTGTCCATAATCGGCAGCATTTTAATAATCTTTTCAATGGACACGTCACGCATTTTGTCCCCTGTTTTAATATGATCGTGAAGACTGTTGGGCATAGGCTCAATAACCACAGGTTTAATTCCGAAATCCTCAAAACGTTTATATACGGTTTCCCAATGGCTGAAATCCGTAACATCAAAGCTTTCGGTTTCAGGAAGCCGAACTGTTGCGGTTTTTACTCCGCACTGCTTTGCATAGTCCCAGCATATATCATTTTCGCTTCTGAAATAGTCACTCAGTATCATTTTGTCCTCCCTGTTTATAGTCCCATTCCGCCGTCAACAAAGATGTTTTGTCCTGTTATATATGAGCTTTCATTTGAACATAAGAATTTAACGATTCCGCTTATATCGGAAGTCTCTCCGAACCTTCCGGCAGGAACCTTATTAAGACAGGCTTTATAATATTCTTTGTCGGAAAGCACATCCGAATTTCTGTCAGTTAAAATAATTCCCGGAGCAACCGAGTTCACCGTAATATTAAACGGCGCAAGCTCGGGCGCCATAGCTCTTGCCATTGCCGTTAAAGCGCATTTTGACGAGGAATATACAAGCATAGCCGGGTTAGGCTTTCTTTCCTGAACACTTCCGATTGTTATAATCCTACCCCATTTATTTTTCTTCATATAAGAAATATATTTCTGGTTAATCAGAAGCACCGAGCGGAGGTTACAATTCATCTGCGTTTCAAATTCATCTAAACTAATGTTTTCCCAGTTGTTTCGAATTTGAACGGACGCGTTGTGAACAAGAATATCTGCCTGAGGCAGTTGTTTAAAAATAACCTCAGCACAGTTTTCCTGACATAAATCAACCTCTATCAAGGTGCATTCTGCGCCGATCGCCTCAATTTCATGCTTGACGGAAAGTGCACTGTTTTTATTACTTGTATAAACAACCGCAACATTTACACCCGATTTTGCAAGTGAAAGAGATATTTCGCGACCTATACCTCTGCTTCCGCCTGTCACAAGCGCTGTTTTATTTTTTAATTCCTTCATTTTATTTTCCTTCCTACTACACATATAGGCGACGGAACTTTCCATTCACCGATTTGCTCCGAAATTTCACCGTTTACTGAAAATAAGGTTATATTATCACTCTGTTGATTTGTGCAGATGAGTCTGCTGCCGAAAAACTCAAAATCTCTCGGCCAGTTTCCGCCTGTTTTCGTAACCGACTTAAGTTGCAGCAATCCGTTTTTATATTCAAAACAGGAAATTGAATTATCCCCTCTGTTTGAAAGATACAGACTACCGTTAAAACGAATTGCCGAGGGATAATTTTCTTCTCTTTTGTTAAACAAAGTATTTACTGTCGATTTCAAAGTAAATCTACCATCATTATAGTCAAAAACAGAAACAGTCGATCCAAGCTCGTTTGCGCTGAAAGCAGTTTTACCGTCATCAGTAAAGGCAATATGTCTTACCCCGTGGCCCTTCGGCACCGATGTCTTTGACACAAAGTTTAAGTTTTTATCATAGACTATGATTTCATCAAGTCCCAAATCCGCTGACACTATATATTTTTTGTCGGGCGTCGGGCAGATATAGTGCGGATGCGGAGAGGTCTGACGGGTTTCGTGGATACTGCTTCCTCTATGCATTACAACATTATCGAGCATTTTTATAATGTTTCCTGAGATATAGTTTGCAACATAAATATTTCCTTCATCACAGCATAAATGACAGGCAACCTTGCCCATAGTGGGCATCTCGCCGCTTTGATTATTAAGGGTTCCGTCAATTTCAATATTAAAGGAAATCAAGCTGCCGTTATCCTCTTTATCCCGAAGAAGAACATACAATATATCACCGAAAATGCACATAT